>JAQGMX010000179.1 GCA_028292145.1 Variovorax sp. | reverse complement strand
GCCAGCGCCTGCAGGGCGACCGGCACTTCGAGTGCGCCGGGCACCAGAACGTGGTCGATGTCGCTGTCGGCAACGCCCAGCGCCGAAAGTTCGGCGAGGCAGGCCTCAGCCAGGGCATCGGTGATGTGCGCGTTGAAACGCGCCTGCACGATGCCGATGCGCAGGCCTTTTCCGTCGAGCGCCGCTTCGGCGCCCTTGTTTGCGTGCAGCATGGATTCAGTCTTTCTGGATGTAGCCGACGATCTCGAGCCCGTAGCCGGCCGCCATGCTCGGCATGCGGCGCGGCGTACCGAGCAGTTGCATGCGCTGCACACCGCATTCGCGCAGGATCTGCGCGCCGATGCCGTAGCTGCGCAGGTCCATGCGGCCGCGCTCCGGAGCCTGTGCCGGACGCGCCGTGCCTTCGAATTGCGCGAGCAGATCGTTCGCCGATTCGCCGCAGTTCACCAGCACCGCGACGCCTTTGACCTGCGACGCGATGTACGCGAGGCTGGCGTCCAGACTCCATGAATGCAGCGAGCGATTGACTTCGAGCGCGTCGAGCACCGACAGTGGCTCATGCACGCGCACCGCCACGGCTTCGTCGGCATCCCAGGTGCCGCGCACCAGCGCCAGATGTACGCCGCCGCTCGGCTTGTCGCGGAATGCGTGGGCGCTGAACGTGCCCCAGGCCGTCTTGAGTTCGCGCGAGCCGACCTTTTCGACCAACGATTCGTTGCGGCTGCGGTGCTCGATCAGCGCGGCGATGGTGCCGATCTTCAGGCCGTGCTCCGCCGCGAAGATCTGGAGATCCGGCAGGCGTGCCATCGTGCCGTCTTCGTTCATGATTTCGCAGATCACCGACGCGGGCGAGCATCCCGCCATCTCCGCCAGGTCGCAGCCGGCTTCCGTATGACCCGCGCGCATCAGCACGCCGCCGTCGACGGCCTGGAGCGGGAAGATGTGACCCGGCTGCACCAGATCGCTCGCCACCGCGTGGCGCCCCACCGCGGCCTGCACGGTGCGCGAGCGGTCGGCCGCGGAAATGCCTGTCGTCACGCCCTCGGCCGCCTCGATCGAGACGGTGAAAGCGGTCGAATACTTGCCGCCGTTGCGCGCCACCATCGGAGGCAGGTTCAGCCGTTCGCACATCTCGCGCGACAGCGTCAGGCAGATCAGCCCGCGCGCGTGCCGGGCCATGAAGTTGATGGCTTCCGGCGTGACGTGATCGGCGGCGAGGACGATGTCGCCTTCGTTCTCACGGTCTTCCTCGTCGACCAGGATCACCATGCGCCCGGCGGCCAGATCGGCCACGATCTCTTCGACCGGCGAGATGGACGCGGGCGGGCGTCCGCTGCGGGTCGCCGTGCCGATCGGCGTGACGGAGGCTTTCATTGGCTGTTGTCTTTCTTCTGAGGAATCTGAAGCGCGCCGGACTGGAGCATCCGCTCCACGTAACGCGCGACGGTGTCGATTTCGAGGTTGACCAGGCTGCCCTGCTGCAGCGCACCCAACGACGTGTTGTCGACCGTGTGTGGGATCAGGTTGATGCTGATCTCGCTGCCACCGGCGTTTTCCTGCACGTCGGTCACGCTGTTGACTGTCAGGCTGACGCCATTGACGGTGATCGAGCCCTTGTAGGCCAGAAAGCGCGAAAGGGCAGGCGGCGCCAGAACCCGCAATTCCCAGCTCTCGCCGATCGGCGCGAAATGCGACACCGTGCCGATGCCGTCCACATGTCCGGAAACGATGTGGCCGCCGAGGCGGTCATTGGCGCGCAGCGCTTTTTCGAGATTGATGCGCGGCGATTCGCCTGCAAGGCCGGCCGTCTTGTCGAGCGACTCGGCCGATATGTCGATGGTGAACTGCTGCTGGGCGGGATCGAGCGATGTGACGGTCATGCACGCGCCGTTGAGCGCGATGCTGTCGCCCAGGCCGACGTCGTCCAGGTAGCCGTCGGGCACGGCGATGCTGAGCCGCTTGCCGTGGGATGAAGAGCTTCCGAGGTCGTGGACTGCGACGATGCGCCCCACGCCGGTGATGATTCCGGTGAACATTTCTACATTTTCTCCTATCTTGGCGGAACGCTCAGAAGTCGGCCCGCCCGACCAGCTGCGCAACGATGCGAATGTCAGGCCCGAAGCGGTCGACCGACCTGAATTCCAGCGCCGTCGCCCGGGCCAGATCCGTCAGCGGACCGCCGGCGAAAGGTTCGTTCGCCATGCCGAGTCCGCTGCCGAGGAACTTGGGCGCCAGATACACCAGCAGTTCGTCCACCATCCCTTCACGCATCAACGAGCCGTTGAGCTTTTCGCCGGCTTCGACATGCAACTCGTTGACTTCGCGAGCGGCCAGATCGCGCAGCATGGCCGCAAGATCGACCTTCCCGCGCGGGTTGGCGAGGCAAACGACGGTGGCACCGCGCGCCTCCAGTGCGGACGCCTTGTCGGCATCGCGGCTGGCGCAGTAGATCCAGACCTGCCGGCCGGGGATTTCGAACAGTTTTGCGTCCGGCGGCGTCTGCAGGTGGCTGTCGACGATCACGAGATGCGGCTGGCGTGGCGTGTCGACCAACCGGACATCGAGGCGCGGGTCGTCCTCCAGCAGCGTGCCGACGCCCGTCAGCACCGCACTGGCGCGGGCGCGCCACGCATGGCCGTCGGTGCGCGCCGCTTCGCCGGTGATCCACTGACTGCTGCCGTTCTCGAGTGCGGTCTTGCCGTCGAGCGACGCGGCGGTCTTCATTCGCACCCATGGCGTCTGGCGGACCATCCGGCTGAAGAAACCGATGTTCAACGCGCGCGATGTCTCCGCCCCCGGACCGACTTCCACCTCGACGCCGGCAGCGCGCAAGCGCTCGAAGCCCTGGCCGGCGACCAGCGGATTGGGGTCGGCGATGGATGCGATTACACGCCGGATGCCGGCGGCGATCAGCGCATCGCAGCAGGGGCCCGTGCGACCGTGGTGTGCGCAAGGTTCCAGCGTGACGTAGGCCGTGGCGCGTTCGACCGACAGCCCGCGCGCCGCCGCGTCGCGCAGTGCCATGACTTCGGCATGCGGACCGCCGGCACGCTGGGTCTGGCCGATGCCGACGACTGTGCCGTCCGGCGCAGTCAGCACGCAGCCGACGCGCGGATTCGGGTCCGTGATGCGGAGGCACTCATGCGCCTGCTGCAGCGCCAGGGCCATGCCGTCGAAGGGAAGGGTGTTCAAAGCGAAGAAACTCGTGTTTGTCAGGGATCGGGGTCCAGCAATTCGCACCGCGGGTCGCGCGCGGAGGTCGGCGTGCAGACGCGGACTCGTCCGGTCCGCGCAATGAAGATGCGGCGCGTCTGCGCAAAAATTTCTTCCGGTGAGACATCGTTGCGCGAGAAGCTGAGGCTCAGCGCGCCAAAACTGCCGTCGGACTTTTTCGCGAAGCCCGAGCCATCGTATCGCACGTAGGAAGGCTTGGTTTTGGCCGTGCCGTTGCCGGACACCTTCAGAAAAGTGCCGGTGATCGGCCGGCGCATGACCGTGATATCGACCGATTCGGTATAGGCGCCGTCGCGATCGACGTCGACGAAGGCGACGAAGCCCTGTGACCAGTCCTGGCGGCCGCTTTCCAGCGGCATGACCAGCGCCGGCAGATTGCGCTTCATTGCCTCGGATCGCGCGGCGTTGAGGCTCGCGATGAAGCTGTCCGCCGCCGTGCTGAGTTCCGCGCTGCGCATGAACGACGTGAAGCTCGGCGCCGAGAGCGTCAGCAAGATCGCCAGCACGGCGAGCACGACCATGAGTTCGATGAGCGTGAAGCCGGCGCCGTGCCGATCGCTGTGCGCTCCCGCCGCCTTTCGATTCGGCCGCGTCATGGCCAGCACAGCCGCGCCTCGGCCTTGCGCGTCCCGTCGCAATCCTTGGCGCCGGTGCTGTCCATCCACAGGATGCCCACTGTCGGGTCGGTTTGCTGCGGCTCGGCGCTGACACGCACGCATTGCGTCAGCGGCAGCGCTGCGCCCGATGCGGCCGTGCTGCAGGCGCCGGCTGCGAGGAGATGGCTCGCATTTTCGGGACTGTCGCCGGTGTAGGTTTTGAAAGAAGTGCCGGCCATGCCGGGCGTCTGGATCTTTTGATAGCTGCCGGTCTGGGTCATGAACCGTTCCTGCTGCTGCAGCATTTCGACGATGGCGTTGCGAGCGCCGGCGCGTCTTCCTTTGCGGACAAACTCGCTGAAGCTAGGGAAAGCCGTCGAAGCGAGGATGCCGAGCACGGCAATGACGATGAGCAGTTCGATCAGCGTGAAGCCTCTGGCGGCGCGTTCCGCTGCGTTGCTACGGTTTGGCATGGAGAAGGTCCCGGTAATTGTTGATGCGGCGCCAGCTCAGCATCCCGTAGGTACTGCGCCGTTCCAGCAGTTCGGAGGTCTGCTGCGATCCGCGCCCGCCACCGACGATGAGACGACCACGGCTGACCGTCTCGCCCTGGCCGACGGCGTTCACGGCGCCGTGTGTCGATCCGCCGACCTGCAGGACGTAGGGCACGCCCAAAGCGCCGACGGTCGACGCAAAGGATTTGCCGTTTCCGGTGGCGATGTCCACCACGTACAGCTGGCCACCGGCACTGCATTCCTGTGCCGTGCCGGCATTGCCTTCCGGGAGCAGCGATGCGAAGAGCAGCGAGCTGCCGTAGCTCTGCATGGCGCCGATCTGCCGCTCGCCGGGTGCCGGCAGATCGAAGTACCAGCCTGCGCGTTTCGACGGGTCGTCGTCGGTGAGCGGCAGGCCCCAGGCGAACGGTGCCAGGCGCAACCGGCCGTTGTCTGCGGTTCCCTGCATCAGTCGCCCGCGGCCGGCGATGGAGGTCGCCTCCTCGCTGTCGGCGTCGTAAAGCGTGTAGATCGACTGCTTCTGGGCGTCGGTGCCTGCCAGATCGGCTGGTTCGAGGTACTTTCCGGTGCCGAACGAAACCAGCGTGCTGCGTCCCGGCCCACCCACGAGGCTCGGCGCCATCGTGATGGGCTGCGCCGTACCCGAGGCATCGCGCGCCACGAAAAAGGGCAGGGCGGTGCCCCCGTTCCGGAATGCCGACAGCGCGGCAAACGTCCAGCCGGCGCTGCCCAGCTTGGAGAAGTCGAGCTTCCACAGTCGGCCGTGGAGGTCGCCTGCGTAGAGATGGCGCAGTTCGCCGGCGGGGCCGACGGACGCACTCATCTCGACGATGCCCGGCGCGATGCTGCGCGAGAGCGCGACGTCCGTCGGTACGTCGAGTCTGAAGTAGTCGATGTTCAAGCGCCAGGCGGCGCCCGCCGGCTTCGACAGGTCGAGCAGGAAGATGGCCGGCGTCCCGTCAGGTCGCGCAAATCCATCGGCGGAAGAATTGTTCACGCCGCTGGCGACGACCGCGAAGCTGCGGTAGACGGGAGCGCCCGTCGCGCCAGCGGCGCTGGTTCGGAGCTTTGCGATCAGCGGGCGACCGAGCACATGGCCCATCTGCGGATCGTCGCGGTCCGTGAATTCCCACATCACCTTCGACGCGTCGAAGTTGGCCGGGTCCGTGACGTCGAGCGCGAAGACGCCCTGGCCGCCGGCGCCGGTGCCGCCGACCAACACCGTTTTCCATCCGCCGTCAGCCATCGCGGCCTCGGCGATACGCGGCGTTGCATCCACGTAGCCCAGGTGGCCACCCGCGTCGTAGCTGCGTCCGCTCAGTGCTGACAGATTCGGCCCAGTCCAGCTGGGGATGTAGGCGAAGTGTTCGCGCCCGGTCCGGCCGTCGAACGCATGGAGCATGCCGTCGTTCGCACCAACGAAAAGCGTTTCGGCACGGTTCTTGTTTGCGCTCTGGAACGCGGCGTACCCCGGTGCGTTGTTGCCAGTGCCGGGTGCGCCGGACGTCACGATGCCCGAATGCACGATGTCTCCGAGCCGGCTCGCGCGTTTGCGGAAGACGCTGCCTTCGAGTCTGCGGTCGCCGCGCAGGAAGTTCAGGCGCTTCTCGCCAAGCCCGTCGGGCGCGGCTGTCGGCGATGCGCGGTCGAGCTGCGTCCTGAGGCTGTAGCCGCCCGCGGCATGCTCGATGGCTGACCAGCTGAAGTCGTTCGCCACAGCCGGCGCACGATCGACGCGGCCGACTACGATGCGGCGTGCCGCTGGATCGGTCGATGCGGCATCGAGACCATCCGCTGCGGACCAGCGCGCTTCCTGTTTCTTTTCGGCAGTGCGAACCGTGTTTTCGGCGTCGACCGTGATCGGCAGCGCGAGCACGTCGCCGCTCCAGCTGTCCGGATCGAAACTGGCCTGGTAATTCACGAGGCCCGCGCCGGGCGTCAGGATGCCGGTCGGGACGTCCCCGGCGGCGAGTGCGTTGCTGCGCGCAGCCAGGCTTGCGAAGATATCGTCCAGACCCTCGAGCACCGCTGAAGCACTGCTCGAAAGGTGATACGTGCGCGGATCGCCACCGCCCCCGCCGCTCTCCCACATCTTGTTGTCCAGTTCGCCGTTCTCGTCGAGAAACGGATTGCCGATGGTCGAACGGTCTTTGAAGCCGCCGTATTTGGCCGCGAGGAAGAGCTGCTTCTGTTTTCGGTTCGACAGCACGCTGTCCGTTCCGCCTTCGTTGACGTCGATCGCATAGGTGTTCACGCGCATTCCGGGCCTTTGCTTCTCCGGCGCCTTGGACCATTGCGTACCGCGGATGTCGTGGGTGTTCGCCCAGTACGCCATGCCGGCGACATAGAAGCTGGCGCGGTTGGCGCCGGTGTCGGCATCGGCCATGCCGACGAGGCCCGGCATCGGCGCATGCCGCGCGTCGCTTGCCGCGTTGGGGTTCAACGTGGCGTTGAGTTTTCCCGTTGCGTCGAGGTAGGGCACTGCAACGCCGGACTCGAACCCGCCGACGACACGGGTCCAAGCGACGAAGTCGGGTTCGTTGGCTGCCGGATCGGCGGGCCGCAAGAATTCGTCGACGTCGAGCCGGCTGGTATTTCCGGGGATGGATTTGTCGTTGTGCGTGTTGACGTCGCCGATGACCAGGATATTGTTGCGCGTGCAGGCATGGCTTCGATGCGCCGAGCTGTTCGCGAACGGGTCTTCCCATTGCGCATATGCGGGAAAGCCGTCTTTCATGGCGTCGGTCATTCCTGAGACGGCTTGCGGTGTCGGCGCCAGTCCCTGCAGATAGCGAAGCGCTTCGTAATACAACTCGCCGAGCGGATCGACGACCTTGTAGCGCCCCGGCACGCTGCCGGTGCGGCCGAACTGGTTGAGGTAGTTGACGACGCCGCTGCGACCTTCGACGGCGCCTTCGGGGTTGGCACGGAAGACGCCGGTCGCCTCGTCCCATTCCAACCGGGCGTTGATTGTTTCGGATTTGCCGTCGGCATCGAAGCTTCTGGGTCCGACGAATTTCATCGGCGCCCGCAGAACGCCGCCGTAGCGCGGGTCGCCGTCGTCCATGAGATAGCCGAATGCCGCAACGCGCAGGCGATCGCTGTACTTCTGCAGATTGCCGACCGGCTTGAAGTTGCCTGCCGGATAGCGTGCGCAGTAGCTCGCGCGAGGATCCGCAAGTTCTCCGGACGACGACGATTCGCAGACCCTCACGCGGGCGTAGAAGAAGGCGTCGCTCGCAAGCGACGCCGATCCACGCGAATGCACGGCGCCGCCGAGATCGGCACTGTTGCCGCTCGTGCCTGACGCCAGGCAGCTGCCGTCGCTGCCGGTTCCGAAAGTGATGCGGTCGAGGCAGTTCGAGACGACGATATCGCCCGTCCACTCGCCGCGCAACCGGGCCGGTACGGCATCGGCGACCTCGGCTGCGGCCAGCGTCTTCTTCGCGAAATTGCCGTCGGCGACGTTGTAGAGCATCGCGCGCTGAAGGACGGTGAGCATGGCGGTGTCGACGATCCGGTCGCCGCCGGTCAGCCCCAGCCGTAGCACGTCGATGGCCGAGCTTGCGGCCCAGTTCAGGAAGTTGCCGCTGAAGCCCGCGCCGCCGCAGCGTCGCCCGTTCGCGGCGGCGGTGCGGTCGAAGCGGCGAAGGGCGGCGTCGGCATCGTTCACATAGGCGTAACAGCTCTCAGCATCGAAATAGCCGATGTAGGCGTCCTGCGGCGTGTAGACCGGGTCGAGGTACTGGGCGCCCACGGTCGGGAATTCGACGGATAGCGCCAGGGTCAGCGTCGGCTTCTGTGCTGCGCCGCTCGACAGCGGTTCGGCAGACAGGGCCACCAGCCGTGCCGGCGCAACCTGCGCGGACACCATCCATGAGATCGCCCCCGTCATGGCAAGAAGAAGGGCGCCGGCGAGGCGGCTCCAGCGTAGCGGTCGGCTCATCCGTCAATCCTTCTTTTTTCTGTAGAGCATCTGGACGACTGCCTGGATGTCCCGCCGCGAGCCGAAACCCAGTGCCGTCACGCGGTAGACCACGCCCGATGGCTGTGTCAGGTCTCTGAACAGCGGCTTGTCTTCCAGCGCTTCGACGATGTAGCGCGGCGGCACGGCCGGCATCAGCCCGCGTTCGTTGCCGGCTGCGGTCGCGAAAGTGCGCGCGGTGAACTGGCCGAAGGCCGCCGTGCGCGTCTCGTCCGCGAGATCGACGGTTTGCCACGCCGGCTTGCCGGTGATGGCCTGGCTGCAGAGGCCTTTGCGAACTCCGCCGGTGCCGCAGCCGACCTCGAAATCGAGCAGGCTTCCGTTCGCGAACACGCTCGCGCGCAGCGCGACGGACGCCGCGCCGTCGATGTCCGAGACGGCATCGAGCAGCGTGGCTTCGGCAGCCTTGAGAGCGAGTTGCGCATCGCGGTCGTTGCGCGCGCCGCGCTCGCTCATCATCGAAAGCTGCGTCGAACCGATGCCGAGCATCGAAACGATGACGAGCACGATCATCACGACGATCAGTGCAACGCCTCGTTGGCTGCCCGCATGACTACGGCTTTTGTGGTGCGACGTCACAGCTGCTGCCTGTTGTGCAGATTGACGGTGAATGTCAGGACCTGTCGGAATCTTCCGTCCAGCGCCGGGACGAAGCGGGCGCCGGCATCGTCGGCCGCCGACATTGCTTCGCCGAGCGGGAACAAGGTCGTCCGGATCGTCCGGTCCTGCGCAGAGTTCGGCGCGCCGCGCAGCACCAGGCCGATGCGCAAAGACCGAACGCGCTGCCAGTTCAGCTGGGTGCCTTCGACGTCGCCGGGAACGACCATCTGCGACGCGCGCAGGTAGCGCTCGGCCACCGAATCGCCCGTGCCGACCGGCCGGGTGTTCGGCAGCACGCCGTCGATGCCGTAGAGCACCTGAAAGGTTTCCACGCCCTGCACGATGGGCTGGATCGTCGTCTCCATCGTGGTGACGCCCGATTTCGTCACGCCGGCGGCGCACATGAGCGAGGGCTCCCCGTCGCTGCCGATGCGCAGAAACAGCATGCTGACGCTCGCATCGGAGCGGTTGGCCGGCAGTTCGTCGATGCGGGCACCCATGCAGTCGAGCATGGTGCCGTCGGATTGAGTAGAGCCCGGCACGAGAGCGCTGGACTGCGAGCGCAGTATCAGGATGTCACTGCCGTTGATGCCATTGGCGCCCGACGGGTAGATGGCGTCGTCCTGGCCTTGCACGAACGGTTCCGCGGCTGCCATTCCTGCCATGACAAAGCCGCCGCTGTCGGTTTCGGAAGCGATGTCGGCATCGAGGTAGCCGACCTGGCCGGCCAGCTTCTGGATCGCGTCGGCAGCGAAGCGGGCGTTGTCCTGCAACTGGCTTGCGGCGTCGGTCGTCGTGTGTCCGCGGCGGGCGACCTGCAGCGCTGCAGCGGCGACGATCACCACCAGCAGCGTCAGTGCGAGCGCCACCATCAGCTCGATCAGCGTGAAGCCGCGCGCGTTTCGTCGCGGGGCGATGCAGCGTTCCGACGGCGATGGACGGGTCACGACGGCCAGCCTGCGGCGATCGGCAGCGTGACGGCGGGTCGGCCGTCCGGATCGCTTGCACGCTCGAAAGCGGCAGCGCCGGCGAGCGAACGGTCGGTCGAGGTTCGCGTCCATCCCAACTTGACGTGGGCGACATCGCCGCTGCCGGAGCACGCCCATTGCGGCAGTCCGGCGCTGTCGTACGGTGTCTGGTCGAAACACACGACGACACGGGCGCCCGGCAATCCGCCGTCCGGCGAGAACACGCGTTGCAGCCACTCGTCGATCTCCCAGCGTGCGACGTCGAGCGGACTGGCGCAGCTGGCTGTGAAGCAGTCGACAGCAGCTTTCGCGGGCGCGGCGGTGGCATTCGCCTGCAGGTATGGGTTGAAGGCGGCATTGGGAAGGGCCGCGACACCGCGGTTGCCGCGCATTTGCTCGGCCAGTTCGGTGGCCAGGCGCACGGCGGTCGATTGCAGCCGCGCCTCACGGTTGTTCTGCAGCGATGCCGCCTGCAGGCCGATCATTCCGATCAGGCCGATCGACAGAAGCAGGACGGCGACAAGCACCTCGATCAGGGTCGAGCCGCGTGTTTTCTTCGCAATGTGTGTCCGTGTCTTTGCCAAGCCTGCCCCGCCTTGTTGGACCGCCTTCCTGCAAGGCGATCTGGTGCGGGATTCTGGAAGGCGAAGCTCCGGTTGATGAGCCGTTCGACCGGCGTTCGCAACCGCTCGGCGTCGAACCGGTCGCAGTCCGCAATCGAAGCGTTAATGCACGACCGGGCAGAGCGCGGGCGTGAATACTTTAGATGTCGCGCAGCAACTGCCGGAACTCGTCGACGTCCTCGAAGCTGCGATAGACCGAGGCAAAACGCACGTAAGCCACCTTGTCGAGCCGCTTGAGTTCGCGCATGACGTGCTCGCCGACCTGCGTGGACTCGATCTCGCGCAGCCCGCTGGCCAGCAGCTTCTGCTCGATGCTCAACAGCGCGTTGTCGATCTGCGCGATGCCGACCGGTCGCTTGCGCAGCGCGAGCATCATCGAAGCGCGGACCTTGCGCGAATCGAAATCGGCGCGGCTGCCGTCCTTCTTCACGACGACCGGGAAGTTGACGTCGGGCCGCTCATAGGTAGTGAAGCGCTTGTCGCAGGCGCTGCACTGCCGCCGGCGGCGGACGAAATCGCCGTCTTCCGAAACGCGGGTCTCGACGACCTGCGTTTCGGCGTGACTGCAGAAAGGGCACTTCATGCGGTCACCGGGCGGTCGGCAGCGGTCAGCGGTAGACCGGGAAGCGGCTCGTGAGCGCGTGCACCTTGGCGCGCACGGCGTCGATGTTCGCCGGGTCGCGCGGGTTCTCGAGGACGTCGGCGATCAGGTTGGCGGTCATGCGCGCTTCCTCGTCCTTGAAGCCGCGCGTGGTCATGGCAGGCGTGCCGATGCGCACGCCGCTGGTGACCATCGGCTTTTCCGGGTCGTTCGGGATCGCGTTCTTGTTGATCGTCATGTGGGCGCTGCCCAGGACGGCTTCGGCTTCCTTGCCGGTGATGCCCTTGGCGCGCAGGTCGACCAGCATGACGTGGCTCTCGGTGCGGCCACTGACGATGCGCAGGCCACGCTCGATCAGCGTCTCGGCGACGATCTGCGCGTTCTTAACCACCTGTTGCTGGTAGATCTTGAATTCAGGCGCCATCGCTTCCTTGAAGGCGACCGCCTTGGCCGCGATCACGTGCATCAGCGGGCCGCCCTGCAGGCCGGGGAAGATCGCGCTGTTGATGGCTTTTTCGTGCTGCGACTTCATCAGGATGATGCCGCCGCGCGGGCCGCGCAGGCTCTTGTGCGTGGTCGACGTGACCACGTCGGCATGCGGGACAGGGTTGGGGTACACGCCCGCGGCCACCAGGCCGGCGTAATGTGCGATGTCGACCATGAAGATCGCGCCGATTTCCTTGGCAACCTTTGCGAAACGCTCGAAATCGATACGCAGCGAGTACGCCGAAGCGCCCGCGATGATCAGCTTGGGCAGATGCTCGCGCGCCTTGCGCTCCATCGCGTCGTAGTCGATGGCTTCGTTCGCGTCGAGGCCGTAGCTCACGACGTTGAACCACTTGCCGCTCATGTTCAGCGGCATGCCGTGGGTCAGGTGACCGCCTTCGGCCAGGCTCATGCCCATGATGGTGTCGCCGGGCTTCAGAAAGGCCAGCATGACCGCTTCATTGGCAGATGCGCCGCAATGCGGCTGCACGTTGGCCGCGTCGGCGCCGAAGATCTGCTTGATGCGGTCGATGGCCAGTGGCTCCGCCACGTCGACATGCTCGCAGCCGCCGTAATAGCGCTTGCCCGGGTAGCCTTCGGCGTATTTGTTGGTGAGCTGGGAGCCCTGGGCCTGCATGACGGCGGGAGACGCGTAGTTCTCGCTCGCGATCAGCTCGATGTGGTGTTCCTGACGTGCGTTTTCGGCTTGAATCGCAGCCCAGATTTCGGGGTCGGTCTGTTCGACCAGGATATTACGGTGATACATGGCAGTCCTTTTGAAGACGGTGGTCCTTGTTTCAACCAAACAAGGGCTGCCCAGGCGAACGGCTGAACACCCGCTTTCCAAATGGCGGGCGGTACGCTTCCCAGTGGTGTTCCACGTCAGCGCAAACCCACCGAAAACGGAGGCAGCGCCTATCGCCAGTCGCGTACTTCTTGAGTGTAGCCGACCCCGAAAGGATCAGAAACCTGCGAGGGCCGCAACCTTCTGGCCGTCACCGGCATCGGCGACGTTCGTCGAATCGCCCTTGACCGGCGCTGCGGCGACCGGCAATGCGGGGCGCGGTGTCGTGGTCTGGGTGCGAATGACGGGCGGCGCGGCGGTCGGCGTGGTCGGAACCGACTTCGAGCCGCCGGCCACCAGACGCAGGCGCTCATGTTCGGCCATCACCTTGTTGGCATAGCCGCCATCGTCTTCCAGATTGGCGGCGCCGACGTAATAACGCAGACCCGCTTCCAGCGAACCGGCGCGCGAAATGCATTCCTGCAGCACCTTGACGCCGACGCGCATGTTC
>JAQGMX010000175.1 GCA_028292145.1 Variovorax sp. | reverse complement strand
GCGCGCATCGGCCCGTTCGCGCGCCTGCGCCCCGGCGCAAGGTTGGGCGCCGAGGTGCACATCGGCAACTTCGTCGAAGTCAAGAATTCGACGCTCGCAGCCGGCGCCAAGGCCAACCACTTGGCCTATCTCGGCGACGCGACGGTCGGCGAACGCGTGAACTACGGCGCCGGCAGCATCACCGCCAACTATGACGGCGCGAACAAGCACCGCACCGTGATCGAAGCTGACGTCCACATCGGCAGCAATTGCGTGCTGGTCGCGCCGATCACCATCGGTGCCGGCGGTACGGTGGGCGGCGGCTCGACGCTGAACAAGAGCACGGAGGCAGGTGCGTTGACGGTTTCGCGGGCAAGGCAGATGAGTTTTGCGAACTGGAAGCGGCCGAAGAAAAAGTAAGTTCGGCCAGAAACAGGTTCAGCCCAGCGGCAGCTTCGGCTCGAATTTCGCCCGCTTCAAACTGAAGAATGCCTTTACATTCCGCACGTTCGCATCCGCCGTGAACAGACGCTGGGTCAGCGCCTGGTAGCCCGGCATGTCGCGCACGGCGACGATCAGCACGAAATCCGGACCCGGCGATACCCGCCAGCACTGCTGCACGGCGTCGTTGGCGATCACGCGCGCCTCGAACGCATCGAGGGACGCGGCATCCTGCCGGTCGAGCGACACCTCCACCACCGCCTGCAAGCCGTGGCCGAGGACGGCGCTGAGCCGTTCGGGCGAGAGCAGGGCGATTTCGCGCTCGATCAGCCCTGCGGCGCGCAATCGCTGGACCCGCCGTAGGCAGGTTGGCGGCGAGATGGCCAGGTCTGCGGCAAGCTGCTGATTGGTCTGCGATGCGTCTCGCTGCAATGCGTCGAGCAGACGAATGTCGACGGCGTCGAGGTGGATTGATTCCATGGAAGTGCCGATTATGAAATCCAATTTCTCAAGTCACACATTGTGAAATTAAATTCCTTTATCTGGGAATTTTAGAACGCACGTTTCACATCTTCGTCACTAGCATGGCTGCATTCGTTTCCAGAAAGCAGGCTTCTCATGTGTGGCATCGTCGGCGCAGCATCCCATCGCAACATCGTTCCCGTCCTGGTCCAGGGGCTCCAGCGGCTCGAATATCGGGGCTATGACTCCTGCGGCGTTGCAGTCCACGCCGGCGGACTTGCGCGAACACGCACCACGTCGCGCGTCGCCGACCTGATCACGCAGGTCCGCGACGACCATGTCGAAGGCATGACCGGCATCGCGCACACGCGCTGGGCAACGCATGGCGCGCCGGCGGTGCACAACGCGCATCCGCATTTCAGCCTCGGCCCGGGTGTGGCGGCCAGCGATGCGGTCGGCGTCGTGAAGCAGGCGCGGATCGGACTGGTGCACAACGGCATCATCGAAAACCACGAAGCGCTACGCGCCGCGCTGGAGCGCAAGGGCTACATCTTCGCCAGCCAGACCGACACCGAGGTCATCGCCCACCTGATCGACAGCCTCTACGACGGCGACCTGTTCGACGCTGTGAAAGCGGCCGTGCTGAAGCTGCACGGCGCCTATGCCATCGCCGTGATCAGCCGCGAAGAGCCGCATCGCGTGATCGGCGCGCGTGCCGGTTCGCCGCTGATCCTCGGCGTCGGCGCGGACGGCACCGAGAACTTTCTCGCCAGCGACGCGATGGCGCTTGCCGGCGTGACGGACCGGATCGTCTATCTGGAGGAGGGCGACGTGGTCGATCTGCAGCCGGGCAAGTACTGGATCGTCGACCGCGCGCACAAGCCGGTCGGCGACGGGCAGCGCCCGGTGCGCACGGTGCAGGCGCACAGCGGTGCGGTCGAACTGGGCCCGTACCGGCACTACATGCAGAAGGAAATCTTCGAGCAGCCGCGCGCCATCGGCGACACGCTGGAGGGCATCGAAGGCATCGTGCCGGAGTTGTTCGACGGTGTCGGGCAGGACGGCAAGACCGGCGCCAGCGCGCACCGCGTGTTCAAGGACATCGACAAGGTGCTGATCCTGGCCTGCGGAACCAGCTATTACAGCGGCTGCACCGCCAAATACTGGCTGGAAAGCATCGCGAAGATTCCTACGCAGGTCGAGATCGCAAGCGAATACCGCTATCGAGATTCGGTGCCAGATCCGAAAACGCTGGTCGTCACGATTACCCAATCCGGCGAAACCGCCGATACGCTGGCCGCGCTCAAACACGCGCGCTCACTCGGCATGGAACACACGCTGACGATCTGCAACGTCGCCACCAGCGCGATGGTGCGCGAATGCAAGCTGGCGTACATCACGCGCGCGGGTGTCGAAATCGGCGTCGCATCGACCAAGGCTTTCACCACGCAATTGGCCGGCCTGTTCTTGCTGACACTGGCGCTGGCGCAAGCCAAGGGCCGGCTAGGCGCCGATGAAGAAGCGAATTACCTGAAGCAGATGCGGCATCTACCCGTCGCGCTGCAATCGGTGCTGGCGCTGGAGCCGCAGATCATCGGCTGGTCGGAGGATTTCGCTCGAAAAGAGAACGCGCTGTTCCTCGGGCGCGGATTGCATTATCCGATTGCGCTCGAAGGTGCGTTGAAATTGAAGGAAGTGACGTATATCCATGCCGAGGCTTATGCGGCCGGGGAATTGAAGCACGGACCTTTGGCATTGGTGACGAGCGAAATGCCGGTGGTTGCGGTGGCGCCCAACGATGCATTGCTTGAAAAGCTGAAGAGCAATCTGCAGGAAGTGCGCGCGCGGGGCGGTGTGCTTTATGTGCTGGCGGATCGGGACACGCTTATAGAGAACAGCGAAGGGCTGCATGTCATCCGGATGCCGGAGCATTACGGCGCGCTGTCGCCGTTGCTGCATGTGGTGCCGCTGCAGCTGCTGGCCTATCACACGGCGTGCGCGCGAGGGACGGATGTGGACAAGCCGCGGAATCTGGCCAAGAGTGTGACTGTGGAATAGCCTTCCAAGCAGCGTTTGCTGCGGCTTCAAGGATTTGTTCCCTCAGCCTGAGAACCTCTTGCTCTGGGCCGAGCACCCGAGCCCCGCCCGCGCCCTATCGGCTTGCAACTCACATTACACGACCCTTACACGCCCTGACTGAAGGTTTGGAAAGACTTTCGTGACAAACTGCGGTCCCTCGCCGGCTTGAGCTGACTGCCCAACGCCCTTTCCGACGGGTCGCGCACTACGATTGACCCATGCAAACAATTCATACCGACAGTGATGACTACGCCGACATGATGGACTTCATCATGTCCGGCGGTCGCATCGACGCGCAGCTCGGGTCCCACATCGACAAGTCCGAACTGATCGCGGAAATGTGGGCGCCGCGGGCTCGTGCCATGACCAACGCATCGTTGGCCATCGCTCAGGCGTCGATCGGCGCTCAGGCCTGACGCCTGCCGGCTCACTTGGGTGCTGGCGGCGCGACCGGCGTCACGGTCTCGCGAATCACACCGCCGCCCATCACGCTGCCTTCCGTCGTCGTCTTTCCGGCGCCCGTGATTCTGGCCTCGCACTCGGCTTGTGCCGAAGGCGGCTGCTGCTTGCAGCGGTCCAGCGCGTTGCGATCTTCCGTGCTCGGGCTCGGGTCGGTCAGACCACCGCGACGTGCTTCCTGCTGGGCGGCGCCGGCCTCGCGCAGGCACGCCGCACGATCCTGCTGATTTCCCTCGCATGCCGCGCGCTCGCGCTGCATGCGGGCATCGGTTCCGGGGGCGGCAGGTTGCGCAAATGCGGGCGCGCTCATGAAGCCGCCAGCGACGAAGAATGCAAGACCGAGGGCACGAAAGCTCTTTTTCATGGATCGACTCCTTGTTTGAGATGACCGAAGCTTGAAAGACCGCTGTTGCCCGCCACGCGGGACGGCGCAGCGTCCGGAGCTTCTGCACACCGCCAGTGGTTGTAGGCGCCATCCTTCACTCATGCGGCTTGATTCTTACTTTTTGCATCTAGAATCCGGTTCCCTTTGGGGAGTAGCCGGCTTCCGCTTCAGGAAGCGCCTGCGTCAACATACTCGAGATGCCCTGCATCTTGTGGCGCCGGCAGCCGTTCAGGTTGGCGAGACCATAGGCACGTCAGCACGACAAGGTCGGGCAGTGATGGCGTGCCTTTGCGTCCTTGCCCGCCGAACAAAAAAAGCTCCCATGAATCCCGCTGCCATTGCCTTGCTCGCGCTCGCCATGTCCACCGACGCGTTCGCCGCTGCCGTCGGTAAAGGAACCGCACTCCAGAAACCGCGCTGGTCCGAAGCGCTGCG
>JAQGMX010000160.1 GCA_028292145.1 Variovorax sp. | reverse complement strand
CCGCTGCTGATCGACGAGATCGAGCGCGCGACCCAGATCCGCATTGATGTGCCGTTACCGCGCGACAAGCGCCTGCGCCAGCTGTGCGAGACGCTGCTGCAGAACCCCGCCGACCGGGCCACGCTCGGCGAGCGTGCCGCAGCCATCGGCGCCAGCGAGCGCACCGTGGCGCGGCTTTTCCGGGACCAGCTCGGCATGAGCTGGCAGCAATGGCGGCAGCAGGCCGTGATGGCGCATGCGCTGCCGCTTCTGGCGCGTGGCCTGCCCGTCAGCCGGGTGGCGCAAGCGAGCGGTTATGCGACCGACAGCGCCTTCTGCGCGATGTTCAAGGCCGCGACAGGCCAGTCGCCGACCGCGTTCCAGCACAAGAAGCCGAGATAATTCGGCCCGTGTCTACCCAACCTCAGCGCCTGACGCGCGACCGGCTCGTCCGCTGGCTTCCCTTCCTCGACTGGCCTCGGCCCGATCGGGCCCTGCTCCTGAACGAAGCTTCCGCCGGCATCACGGTCGCGCTGATGGTGATTCCGCAAGGCGTCGCATATGCGGCGCTGGCCGGCATGCCGCTCATCACCGGCGTGTACGCGGCGCTGTTCCCGGCGCTGATCGCGGTGATGTTCAGTTCTTCGGCACGGCTTTCGGTCGGCCCGACGGCGCTCACCAGCCTTCTGGTCGGCGCTTCGCTCGCGCCACTGGCGATTCCCGGCAGCCGCGAATGGGTGGCGCTCGCCGTATGGCTGACGCTGCTGTCGGGGCTGATGCAGCTGGTGCTCGGCATCGGACGCTTCGGCTGGCTGCTGCGCTTGGTCAATTCGCCGGTGCTGATGGGCTTCACGCAGGGTGCGGCGGTGCTGATCACGCTGTCGCAGCTCCCAGCGCTGCTGGGCTTCACCGGTCGCACCTACACGCAGCTTCTACAAGGGCCGCCACCCGACCTGATCGCCATCGCGTTCGGGCTCGGCGGCATCGCCATGCTGTGGGCCGGCAAGCGGTTTCTGCCGCGCGTGCCGACGACGATGGTGCTGGTCGCGGTGAGCGCGGCGCTGAGCGCGGCAATCGGCTATGCGCTGCGCGGCGGCGCGGTGATCGGCGCGCTGCCCTCGGGGCTGCCGTCGTTCTACTGGCCGGGTTCGATCGCGCCGTCCGAACTCGGCACGCTGCTGTTGCCCGCTTTTCTCATCACGCTGGTGAGCTTCCTGGAGACGGCATCGAGCGCCAAGGTCGACAACGCGCGGTCCGGCAAGCTCTGGAACGAAAACCAGGACCTGATCGGGCAAGGCCTGGGCAAGCTGGCGTCGGGACTGACCGGCTCGTTCCCGACCAGCTCGTCGTTCTCGCGCTCGGCCATCACGCTGTATGCGGGCGCCAAGACGCAGTGGGCGACGCTGTTCAGCGTCGCCGTGGTCGCGGGCGCGCTGCTGTGGGCGATGCCGCTGCTTTTCCATGTGCCGCAGGCGGTGCTGGCGTCGGTCGTCGTCACCGCCACGCTCGGCCTGATGAAGCCGAAGGCTTTCGTCGCACTCTGGCGCATCTCGCGGATCGAGGCCGCCATCGCGGTCGCGACCTTCGTGCTGACCATCGCCACCGCGCCGTCGATCTACTGGGGCGTGCTCGGCGGACTGCTCGCGGCGCTGGCGCACTACATGTATCGCCACCTGCATCCGCGGATCATCGAAGTCGGCCTGCACGGCGACGGCAGCCTGCGCGACCGGCACCTGTGGCGCCTGCCGCCGCTCGCGTCAGATTTATATGCGCTGCGGATGGATGCCGAGCTGGATTTCGCATCGGCCAGCACGCTCGAACGCGCCATCACCGCCGCACTGGCCGAACGGCCGGGCCTGACCGACGTGTTCCTGTTCGCGCATCCGATCAACCGCGTCGACATCACCGGCGCCGAGGCCTTTGGCAACATCCGCAGATTGCTCGCTTCGCAAGGTGTTCGGCTGCACATCGCCGGGCTGAAGCTCCCCGCGCAGCAGGTGCTGGAACGTGCGGGCCTGCTGGCGCCGAGCCCGTTGCTGTTCACCTACCGCACCGATGCCGAGGCGTTGGCAGCGCTCGGCGTCGACAGCTTCAGCCCCCTCAATCCCGAACCCGCCCGCGCAGGCTCTTGATTTCCGAGCGCTGGCTCTTGCCCTCGAGCCGGCGTTGTTTGGAACCGTAGGTCGGCTTGGTGACGCGGCGGATGCGCGGTGGCGTGGCGACGCTGTCGACCACCGCCTGCAGGCGCGCCAACGCATCGTTGCGGTTCATCTCCTGGGTGCGATGCTGCTGCGCCTTGAGCACCAGCACGCCTTCCTGCGTGATGCGGCTGTCACGCAGCGCGAGCAGCCGTTCCTTGACGTCGGGCGGCAGCGAGCTGGCGAGAATGTCGTAGCGCAAATGAACCGCGCTCGACACCTTGTTGACGTTCTGCCCGCCCGCGCCCTGCGCGCGGATCGCGCTGAGTTCGACCTCGTCGGGGTCGATCCGAAGTGGGGGATGCAGCAGGGACATGCCGCCATTGTCCCTGCGAAGGGACCGATCTCGCTCAGTCGCGCGTCACCGGACGCGCGCGCACATCCGTCACGTCGTCCGCATCGCCCAGCGCGATCGGGCTGCGAACCGATTCGCCGCGGGCGCGTGCGTTGGTCACGTCCGCAGCCGTGGGCTCCGGTGCGCGTCCCGCTGCCGTGAAGCGGTCGAAGCCGCTGCGCGGATTGAAACGCATGACCCACGGTGTGACCGGTTTCCCGGTGATCTTGGCCCACCCGGCGCGCAGAAACCACACCGCCGCAAGCAGCAGCACCGCGCAAACCAAGCTGGCCGCGACCACCAACCCCAAAAAGAACAGAACGACGCGAAGGATGAAATTCAACATCTGCGATTAGGCCGTCGCAGCCGCCAAATGTTCCCCACCCTTGCTGAACGAGAACTGTCCCGGCGACTGGATCGGGTCGGTTTCGACCCGTATCGTGTCCTTCGGCCCGAAACTGCCGTCGAGCAGCAGCTTGGAGAGCGGATTCTCCAGGCGCTGCTGGATCGCCCGCTTGAGCGGCCGCGCGCCGAACACCGGGTCGAAGCCGACCTTGGCGATCTCCGCCAGCGCCGCCGCCGACACATCGAGAAACAGATCCATCTTCGCGAGCCGCGCCTGCAGCACCTTGAGCTGGATTGCGGCGATCGATTCGATGTTCTTCGCGTCGAGCGCGTGGAAAACGACCGTCTCGTCGATCCGGTTCAGGAACTCGGGCCGGAAGTAGTTCTTCAGCTCGTCCCAGACGGCTTCCTTGATTTCCTCGCTGGGCTTGCCCACCATCGCCTGGATGATCGGCGAACCGATGTTGCTGGTCATGACGATGACCGTGTTCTTGAAGTCCACGGTGCGGCCCTGCCCGTCGGTCAGCCGACCGTCGTCGAGCACCTGCAACAGCACGTTGAAGACGTCCGGATGGGCTTTCTCGACCTCGTCGAGCAGCACCACGCTGTAAGGCTTCCGGCGCACTGCCTCGGTCAGGTAGCCGCCTTCTTCATAGCCGACATAGCCCGGCGGCGCGCCGATCAGACGCGCGACCGAATGCTTTTCCATGAATTCGCTCATGTCGATGCGGATCAGGTGGTCTTCGCTGTCGAACAGGAAGCCCGCCAGCGCCTTGCACAGCTCGGTCTTCCCCACGCCTGTCGGGCCGAGGAACAGGAATGAACCGGTCGGCCGGCTCGGGTCGCTCAGACCCGAGCGCGAGCGGCGGATCGCATTCGCGACCGCGCCGATGGCTTCGTCCTGCCCGACCACGCGCTCGTGCAGCTTGTCTTCCATCACCAGCAGCTTGTCGCGCTCGCCCTGCATCAGCTTGGCAACCGGAATACCGGTGGCGCGCGCCACCACTTCGGCGATCTCTTCGGCACCGACCTGCGTGCGCAGCAGCGTCGGCACGCTCGACTTGCCGCGGGTGGTTTCGCTTTCCTGTGCCTCCTTCAGACGCTTTTCGAGCGCCGGCAGCTGGCCGTACTGCAGCTCGGCCACCTTGTTGAAGTCGCCCTTCTGCGTGAACTCGGCGATCTTGAAGCGCATCTTGTCGATCTCTTCCATGACCTCCTTCGAGCCCTGCGCCTGCGCCTTCTCGGCCTGCCAGATCTCGTCGTAGTCGGCGATCTCCTTCTGCAGCTTGACGATCTCGTCCTCGATCAGGCCGAAGCGCTTCTGCGACGACTCGTCCTTTTCGCGGCGCACCGCCTCGCGCTCGATCTGCAGCTGGATCAGCCGGCGGTCGAGCCGGTCCATGACCTCGGGCTTGGAATCCATCTCGATCTTGATCTTGGCCGCGGCCTCGTCGATAAGGTCGATCGCCTTGTCGGGCAGGAAACGGTCGGTGATGTAGCGGTCACTCAGTTCCGCCGCAGCAACAATGGCCGGGTCGGTGATCTGCACGCCGTGGTGCACTTCGTACTTTTCCTGCAGGCCACGCAGGATGGCGATGGTCGCTTCCACCGTCGGCTCGCCGACGATGATCTTCTGGAAGCGACGCTCCAGCGCGGCGTCTTTTTCGATGTACTTGCGGTATTCATCGAGCGTGGTCGCGCCGACGCAATGCAGTTCGCCGCGAGCAAGCGCCGGCTTGAGCATGTTGCCCGCGTCCATCGCGCCTTCGCCCTTGCCGGCGCCGACCATGGTGTGGAGCTCATCGATGAAGACGATGGTCTGGCCTTCGTCCTTGGCCAGTTCGCTGAGCACGGTCTTCAGGCGCTCCTCGAACTCGCCACGGAACTTGGCGCCGGCCAGCAGCGCGGCCATGTCGAGCGACAGCACGCGCTTGCCCTTGAGGGAATCCGGCACTTCGCCGGCAACGATGCGTTGCGCTAGGCCTTCGACGATGGCGGTCTTGCCGACACCGGGTTCGCCGATCAACACCGGGTTGTTCTTGGTGCGGCGCTGCAGCACCTGGATCGCGCGGCGGATTTCCTCGTCGCGACCGATCACCGGGTCGAGCTTGCCCAGACGGGCGCGCTCGGTCAGGTCCATGCAGTATTTCTTCAGCGCTTCGCGCTGGCTTTCGGCATCGGCGCTGTTCACGCCCTGGCCGCCACGCACCGCATCGATCGCGGCTTCGAGGCTCTTGCGCGTCAAACCGTTGCTTCGCACCAGGTTGCCGACATCGGCCTTGCTGTCGGCCAGCGCCAGCAGATAGAGCTCCCCGGCGATGAACTGATCGTTGCGTTTGATGGCTTCCTTCTCGGTCGCCTGCAACAGCTTGGCCAGCTCCTGACCGACCTGCACAGCATCGGCGCCCTGCACTTCGGGCAGTTTCTTGATCGCCGCCTCGGCCGCCTGGGTCAGCCCGGGCACGTTGACGCCCGCCCGCTCCAGCAACGCGCGCGGCCCTTCGTCCTGCCGCAGCATCGCCGCGAGCAGGTGCACCGGCTCGATATAGGCGTTGTCGTTGCCGAGCGCGAGCGACTGGGCGTCGCTGAGCGCTTCCTGAAATTTGGTGGTGAGTTTGTCTTGGCGCATGGTGTGTTTCCTGCATTCAAAATGGGACCGTGGCGCGGCGATTCAAGTCCCATGATGCGCCGCCGCGGTTCCTTGCTTTTTCTGATCCCCCAGTTCTGGAGTTCGACGATGTTCTTTTCAAGCCGCGGCGCTCGCGATGCCGCTCACGTGTCGGTACGCCGCCGGGACCTCTGCGCGCTCATGACGGCAGGCGCCGCAGCGCTCGCCACAGGGGTCGGCCGCAACGCGCATGCACAGCAAGGCGGCACGCCGCTTCGCCTGCTGGTCGGCTTCCCGGCTGGCGCCGGCACCGACGCGATCGCCCGGGCGCTGGGCGAAAAGCTGAAAGACGTGCTCGGCGTGCCCGTGATCGTCGACAACCGCGCAGGTGCAGGCGGACAGCTTGCCGCGCAAATCCTCAAGGCTT
>JAQGMX010000150.1 GCA_028292145.1 Variovorax sp. | reverse complement strand
CTGGCACGGCGCGCTGCCGACGATCCGGATGCCGTGTATTGCACCTTCCGACACGAGCGAATCACCATCGGCATGCTCGCGCGGCGGGTCGACCGCATGGCAACGATGCTGAAATCGCAGGGCCTTGTGCAGGGCGACCGCGTCGCGGTGATGCTGCCGGGACATCCCGAGCATCTCTATCTAATCTTCGCGCTGGCGCGGCTCGGCTTGGTGCGCGTGCCCATCAACGTGCATCTGATCGGTGCGCCACTCGACCACCTGATCGCCGAACTGGCGCCCCGCGCTATCGTGGCAGACACCGCCTACCGCGGCGCGCTCGGCGACATCGCGGGTCGCGTGCAGACGGTGCTGTGGCGCAACGACCCCGAAGGTGCGTTCGACCACTACGAATCGCATGTCGAGGACACGGTGCCTTCGCCGGTGAAGGCCGACGACATGATCGCGCTCACGCCGAGTTCCGGCACCACCGGCGCGCCCAAGGGCGTTTGCAAGTCCGACCGGCACCTGCGCGGCGGGCCGATGGCGATCCTGCGGTTGACCGGCGCGAAGCCCGGCGACGTTTTCCTGTTCTGGGAATCGCTGCACCACGGCTCCGGCGTCGCGGTGGCGATCGCGGCGCTGATCGGCGGGTTCCGGCTGGCGATGCTCGAACGCTTCAGCGCGTCGCGCTTCTGGGACGACGCCCGCGCCCACGGCGCAACGCATGTGCATTACCTGGGCAGCGTGCTCCCGATGCTGCTCAAGCAGCCGCCCCGCCCCGACGACGGCGACCATAACGTGCGCATCGCCTGGGGCGGCGGCTGCCCGGCGCCGGTGTGGCATGCCTTTGCCGAGCGCTTCGGCGTCACGATGCGCGAGGGCTATGGACTCTCCGAACTGCTCACCTTCGTCACGGCCAACATCGACGGCCCGCCGGGCTCGATCGGCAAGCCGCTGTCGTTCTACGAGATCGCGCTGCTGGCCGACGACGGCACGCCGGTGGCTCCGGGCGAGAAGGGCGAGGTCGCGGTGCTGGCGCGCGATCCGCGACTCGGCTTCCTTGGCTACTTCCGCAACGAGGCGGCCGATGCTGCTGCGCGGCGCGACGGCTGGTTCCTCACCGGCGATCTCGCGCATGCCGATGCCGACGGCAACCTTTTCTACGCCGGCCGGAAGAAGGACATGCTGCGCCGGCGCGGCGTCAACATCTCGGCCTGGGACGTGGAGAACGTCTTCGCCGCGCATGCCGCCATCGCCGAGGTGGCGCTGGTCGGCGTGCCCAGTGACCTCGGCGAGGACGAACTCAAGCTGGTGGTGAAGGTGCGCGACGGCGTGCAGATTTCGCCGCCCGAACTCATCAGCTGGTGCCGCGACAAGCTGCCGCATTTCCAGGTGCCGCGCTACATCGAATTCATCGATGTCTTCCCGAAGACGCCGACGCAACGGATCCAGAAGAAGGAGCTCTCGCGCGGCGTCGCCGGCGTCTGGGACCTGGACGCGACGCGACCCGCCCGATCTTCCAACCCCCGCCCATCGACCCCGACCATTCCGAAGGAAAAATCATGAGCCGCCTTGCCTCGACGCTGACCTTCTGCGCCTGCGCAGCCTTCACCGCTTTCACCACCTTCGCCAGTGCGGGCCAGGCCGCCTTCCCTTCCCGACCGATCACGCTGGTCGTGGCCTTCCCGGCCGGCGGCGGTGTCGACGTGGTCGGCCGCATCCTTGCGCAAGGCATGGCGACGCGGCTCAACGGCTCGGTCGTGGTCGACAACAAGGCCGGCGCGGCCGGCGCCATCGGCGCGCAGTTCGTCAAGCGCGCGGCGCCGGACGGCTACACGCTGCTCATGGCGCCGACGACGTCGTACGTCATGTCCGAGAAGATGACCGGCGCGCAGGCCGCCGGCTACGAAATCGCCAAGGACTTCAAGCCGGTCGCGACGGTCGGCGAACTGCCGCTGGTGATGCTGGTTTCCAAGGGCAGCGGCATCGTCTCGTACGCCGACCTCGCCGCGAAGGCGAAGAAGGAACCGGGCAAGCTGGCCTTCGCCTCGTCGGGCAACGGCTCGACCGAACACATCGTCACCGAATGGTTCCGCGAGCAGGCTGCCGTCGAGCTGCTGCACGTGCCCTACCGCGGCTCAGCGCCGGCGATGGCCGACCTCTTCGCGGGCGAGATCCAGATCATGGTGACCACGTCGCCGACCGCACTCACCAATCTAGCGACGGGACGCATCGGCGCGATCGGCGTCACCAGCACGCAGCGGCTGGCGGTGATGCCGAACGTGCCGACTTTCGCGGAGCAGGGCCTGCCGAAGTTCGTCGCATCGTCCGTCTACGCGATCCTGGCCCCCAAGGACACGCCCGACGCCGAAGTCGCGGCGCTCAACACCGCGCTCAACCAGACGCTCGACGACGAAGCCGTCAAGAACCGCTTCGCGCAGCTCGGCGTCGAGGTGGTGCACAGCACACCCGCCGAAGCCCGCGACCGCCTGCAGAACGAGAGCGCGAAATGGGAAGGCGTAGTGCAGCGCATCAAGGCCGCCAACCGCTGAGCGCGCACACCCACACCGACCCATGCACACACACAAGGAGACACGACCCATGAACGACATCAAGACAGAAACCCGCACGGACACTTGCCCAGGAACGACGACCGCCGCCGACCACTGCGTCACGCTGGTGATCCGCGACCAGGTCGCGCACATCACGCTGGACCGGCCGCAGGCCATGAACGCCTTCGACCGCACGCAGCGCGAGCGCTTCAGCGCCGCCGTGAGCGAAGCCGATGCGGACGCCAGCGTGCGCACCATCGTCATCACCGGCAAGGGCCGGGCCTTCTGCGCCGGACAGGACCAGTACGAGAGCGCGCAGATGGACGCGGCCGGCTCGTCGGCCCGGATCGACAGCTACATGGATCTCTACGAAGTGTTCCGGTCGCTGAAGAAACCCGTGATCGCGCGCATCAATGGCGTGGCAGCCGGCGCCGGCCTGCAGATCGCGCTGATGGCCGACCTGCGGATCGCTTCGACGCAGGCGCGCTTCGGCATGACCGAATTCAAGGTCGGCTCAGCTGCGATCTTCGGCAGCGCGCTGCTGCGCGCCATCGTCGGCGAGGCGGCGATGAAGCGCATGGTGCTGCTCGCCGAGATCGTGCCGGCCGCGCCGTCGCTCGCGCTCGGGCTGGTGCACGAGGTGGTCGAGGACGACGCACTCGACGCGCGCATCGCCGAGATCTGCACGACCATCGCCCAGTGGTCGGAAAGCTCCGTCGCCATCACCAAATCGTGGTGGAAGGCAATGGGCGACGAGGACTTCGCAAAGGCCGCCGATGCAGCCCGCCGCGGGCACGCAGCAAACTTCGCGAGCGGCACCTATTCGGCCGGCGCGAAGAAGTTCACCGAGCGCAAACGCAACGACGGCTGAAGGGATCGGCCTGTCGAAGTAAAGTTTCGGGAGAAACCAACGGAGACAGACCATGAAATTTGCCCTCGGCGCCATTGCGCTCGCAGCCGCCCTTTGCGCGCCCCTGATCGCGACACCCGCCTTTGCCCAGGCCCAGCCGGAACGGCGCGACGAGTTCTTCTGGCTCGGCGAGATGAACAAGGCCACGGCCGTCATCAACACCGAACAGGGCCTGCTCGACAAATCGATGGCGCCGCGCATCGCGGCCGGCGTCGCGAAGGTGATCGCCGACGGCAACCAGCCGGGCGGCAAGCGGCCGTCGACCGTCATCACCTTCGAGCCGTTGCTGATCGCCGCGGCCGGCGAAGACGTCACGCTGCTGCATGCCGGCCGTTCGAGCCAGGACATGCACGCCACCTACCGCTCGGCGATCCTGCGCGACGACATGCTGCGGCTGGCGGATCAGTTGAACAGGACGTCGAAGACGCTGGTCGCGCTGGCCGGCAAGCACGTCGGCACCATCGTGCCCAACTACACGAACGGCGTCGCGGCGCAGCCCAACAGCTACGGTCACTACCTGCTCGGCCATGCCGCCGGCCTCGATCGCGATGCGCAGCGCATTCGCGAGGCCTACGCGCGCATCGACCGCTCGTCGATGGGCACCACCGTGCTCAACGGCACCAGCTGGCCGCTCGACCGCGCGCGCATGGCCGAGTACCTCGGCTTTGCAGCCATCGTCGACAACGCGTACGACGCCGGGCAAATCTCTTCGGTGGACGAGCCGGTCGAGGCGGCGGCCATCGTCACCAGCATCGCGCTGCACGCGGGCGCGTTCATCGAGGACGTGATGACGCAGTACGCGCAGTCGCGGCCGTGGATCCTGCTGCAGGAAGGCGGCGGCAACACCTATGTGTCGAGCGCGATGCCGCAGAAGCGCAACCCGGGCCTGCTGAACGCGACGCGCAGCGATGCATCGACCGCCGTCACGCTGGCGATGGGCCCGGCGATCCAGGCGCACAACATCACGCCGGGCATGAGCGATCCGAAGGAGTCGCGCACCAACAGCGCCATGATCGACAGCGCCGTCAAGGTGCTGCGCAACTGGGACCGCATCATGGGCTCGCTGGTCATCAATCCCGAGCGCGCGCTGGAGGAGCTCAACAGCGACTGGACCGCGTCGCAAGAGCTCGCCGACGTGTTGATGCGCAAGTACAGGCTGCCGTTCCGGGTCGGGCACCACTTTGCGTCTGAGGTCGTCGACTATGCCAAGGCCAAGGACATCAAGCCGCTCGATTTTCCCTATGCCGAGGCGCAGCGCATCTACGCCGATGCGGTCAAAGGATCGAAATACGAGGGCGCGCTGCCGATGAGCGAGCGTGAATTCCGCGGTCTGCTCGACCCGGTGGCGATCGTGAAGGAGCGCGCGACGGTCGGTGGCCCGCAGCCGTCCGAGATGGACCGCATGCTCAAGAGCGCGAACCAGAAGCTGGCGCAGCAGGACGCGTGGATCCAGGAGAAGCGCACGCGCATCGGCGCTTCGCTGGCACGGCTGGATGCGGATTTCGGCAAACTGGTGCAGAACGCCAAGTAACCAACCAAGCACAGGAGCTCACATGTCATTTCCCGCCGCCGAAACCCCCGCCGGCCGTCCGCCGCTGCCGCCTTTCACGCGCGAATCCGCGATCCGGAAAGTCCGCGTGGCCGAAGACGGCTGGAACAGCCGCGATCCGGCCAAGGTCGCCCTCGCCTATACGCCCGACACGCGCTGGCGCAACCGCGCGGAGTTCGTCGCGAACCGCGAGGAGGCGCAGGCCTTCCTCGAACGCAAGTGGGCGAAGGAACTGGATTACCGGCTCATCAAGGAACTCTGGGCCTTCACCGACAACCGCATCGCCGTGCGCTACGCCTACGAATGGCACGACGATTCGGGCAACTGGTTCCGCTCCTACGGCAACGAGAACTGGGAATTCGCCGACGACGGGCTGATGGCGGTGCGGCACGCCTGCATCAACGACCGGCCCATCGCAACGACGGAGCGCCAGTTTCTCTGGCCTCTCGGTCGTCGGCCGGACGATCATCCCGGGCTTTCGGATCTGGGGCTCTGAGCAGAACGAAGTCTCACAAAGTTCCGAATTCGGATTCAAGAACCGCGCGAAGGCGCCGATATTGCAGTTCAGGGGCCGGGTGGCTCCGACGAAGGACTGTATGAAGGGCGTCGTTTTTCAGGAATTCATTCAGATGGTCGAGTCGACTTTCTCCCCGGAGATGGCCGACCAGATCATCGATGCGTCCGACCTGTCGACCGGCGGCGCCTACACCTGCGTCGGCACCTACCACCACGACGAAATGGTTCGGCTGGTCGTGCAGCTCGGCACAAGGACCGGCATACCGGTTCCCGCCTTGCTGCACGCTTTCGGCAAGCATCTGCTGGGACGGTTCGCATTGATGTACCCCAAGCACTTCGCCGGACGCACGAGCACGTTCGATCTGCTGGAAGTGCTGGACAACAAGATCCACGTCGAGGTCCGGAAGCTCTATCCGGACGCCGAGCTGCCGGTGTTCGACCACACGTTCACGGCACCGGACACCATGGCCTTCGTCTACCGGTCCAAACGCCCTTTCGCCGATCTGGCGTCCGGCCTGATCGCCGGCTGCATCGACCACTTCGACGAACGCATCGAGGTGAAGCGCGAAGACTATCCCTGCGAAAGCGGTTCCCACTCGCGCTTCGTGCTGCAAAAGATGGCCGATGCAACCGTCCCCTGAAAAAGACCTTCTTGAGCGCCGCCTCGCTCGCGCCAACAGCGCGCGCCAGCAGGCCGAGCAGCTGCTGGAGGAAAAGAGCCTGGCGCTTTACGAGGAGGCACAGCGCCGCGAACAGGCCGTCGTCGACCTTCGCGAAAGCGAGGAGCGCTACCGCCTGCTGGTGCAGCTGTCGCCCGACGCGATCCTGATCGAGTCTGCGGGCGAGATCGTCTATGCGAATCCTGCGGCTTGCCGGATGTTCATCGGCTGTGCGAAAGAAAGCGGCTGGCCGCCCGGCAAGGACATCGTGTCGCTGGCCACTCCCGATTACCGCACACGGGCGCAGGTCGCGATGGCGCTGCTCGACGACGGCGAAACGGTCATCAGCGGCGAAGAGCAGGTCCGAGGACATGATGGCCGGGTCATCGATGTCGCCGTGACGCGCATCGCCTTCGGCTACCGCGGCAAGGCTTCGGTGCAGATGGTGGCGCGCGACATTTCGCACCGCAAGCAGCTCGAAAACCAGCTGCTCGACCAGGCCACGCACGACGCGCTCACCCGCCTGCCGAACCGCACCCTGCTGCGCGAGCGTCTGGCGGCGGAAGTCGCCACCGCCCGGCGGCACGGCCATGCGGTATGGGTGGTGTTCATCGACCTCGACCGGTTCAAGTTCATCAACGACAGCCTCGGCCACGGCGTTGGCGACATGGTGCTCAAGCTGGTGGCCGACCGGCTGAGCGCCGCGACCGGCCCGAAAGACACCGTGGCGCGTCTGGGCGGCGACGAATTCGTGCTGGTCGTTCCGGACCGCAACCACGATGCCGACCCGAGCCGGTTCCTCGATTGCGTCATGGCGCAGCTGGTGCGCCCGATGGAGGTCGCAGGCCGCACGCTGTCGCTCACATCCAGCGTCGGAATGTCGCGTTTTCCGGACGACAGCAGCGTGCTCGAAGATCTGGTGGAAAAGGCCGACATCGCGATGTACCGCGCCAAGCAGCAGGGACGCAACAACTGGCAGCTCTTCACTGCGGCGATGCAGGAAGAGTTGCAGGACAGGGTCCAGGTGGAGACGGCGCTGCACACGGCACTGGCGCACAACGAGCTGTTCCTGCATTTCCAGCCGCAGTTCGACGGCAACGGCAGCAATGTCGTCGGTGTGGAGGCGCTGCTGCGCTGGCGGCATCCGAAGCTCGGCAACATCGTACCCGACCGCTTTATCCCGCTGGCGGAGGAGAACGGTCTGATCGTGCCGATCGGCGCCTGGGTGCTTCGTACGGCCTGCATGCAGTGCAAGGCCTGGCAGGAGTCGGGCTTTCCGACGCTGCGGCTCGCAGTCAATCTGTCGCCGCGTCAGTTTGCGCAGGCCGACTTCGTCGATTCGGTGGCCGCCGTTCTGCGGGACAGCGGCCTCGCCGCACGCTGGCTGACGCTGGAGCTGACCGAGAACCTGGTCATGGCCGATGTGGAAGCCACGATCGTCAAGCTCGGCGAGCTGAAGGCGCTGGGCATCCAGCTGTCCATCGACGATTTCGGCACGGGCTATTCCGGCCTCTCGTACCTCAAGCGCTTTCCCATCGACGAACTGAAGATCGACCGGTCTTTCGTCCGCGACATCGCCGCCGACGGCGAAAGCGCGGCGATCGTGCGCACGATCCTCTCACTGGGCCGCAACCTGAACCTTCGCGTCATTGCCGAAGGCGTCGAAACCGTCGAGCAGATGGAATACCTCCAGGACAACGGCTGCGACGAACTGCAGGGCTACTTCTTCAGCCGGCCGTTGCCGGCGCTCGAATGCCGCTCGTTCCTCGGGGTCGGCGAACTGACGGCGCAGCACGCAGCCGATCTCGCACGGCGTGCGATGGACCTGGGCCTGGACGCCGAAGCTATTGGTTCGTGATGCCGTTGTCGCGGATGACCTTGCCCCAGCGCTCGAAGTCGGTCCGCATGCGTTCGGCGGTCTGCTCGGGCGTGCGGTAGGCCGCGAAGGCGCCGACGCTTTCCAGCTTGGCCTGCACTTCCTTGTCGGCCAGTGCGTTCTTCAGCTCGGCGCTCATGCGGTCGATCGCATCCTTTGGCGTTCCGGCCGGCGCCAGCACGCCGCCCCACGATGTCGCATCGAAGCCGGGGAAGCCCTGCTCGGCCACCGTCTTCACATCCGGCAGCAGGCTCACGCGCTGGCCCGAGCCGACCGCGATCGCACGCAGCGTGCCGGCGCGGATGTGCGGGATGACGGCGACGAGGTCAGAGAACATCGCCGGCACCTGCCCGCCGATCAGGTCGGTCACGGCCGGAGCGCTGCCGCGGTAGGGCACATGCTGCATCTCGAATTTGCCGTTGTTCTTGAGCTGCTCGGTGGTCAGGTGGCCGAAGCTTCCGGTGCCGGCGGTGGTGTAGTTCAGCTTGCCGCCGGCGGCCTTGGCCTTCGCGATCAAGCCTTGAAGGCTGGTCACGTCGGGCAGCGCCTTCGGGTTGACGACCAGCACGATCGGCAGGTCGTACATCGACCCGACCGGCGTGAAGTTCTTGAAGATGTCGTAGCTGGTCGGACCGTAGAGGTGCGAAGCCAGCAGGGTCGGCGTGGCGAGCATCACGAAGGTGTAGCCGTCCGGCGCCGCCCGGGCCGCGACCGCAGCGCCGACAGTGCCCGAAGCGCCGCTGCGGTTGTCGACCAGAATGTTCTGCTTCAGCGCGGCCGACATCTTCTGCGCCACGATGCGTGCGGCGACGTCCGTCGGTCCGCCCGGCGGGAAGGGCACGACCAGCGTTACCGGCTTGGTCGGCCAGGACTGCGCAAAGGCGGCCGTGGCGAGGAGAGGCAGTGCGAGCGCGAGCAGGCTGCGGCGAACGATGGAGGTCATGTGTTTCACGTCGGATGGATTCAGAGGACGCCGCTGGTTTTCAGCGCGGCCAGTTTTTCGTCGGACATGCCGAGCAAAGATTTCAGCACCTCGTGGTTGCCCTCGCCCAGCACCGGCGGCGCGCTGCGCACCGGCAGCCGCTCGCCGTCGAAACGATAGGGCGGCGCGAGCACGTCGACCGTTCCGGCCACCGGATGCGGCTGCTTGGTCACGAGCCCGGCATCGGCGGCGCGCTTGGATTGCAACGCTTCGAGCAGGCCGAGCACTTCGCCGCACGGAATGCCCGCCGCCGCGAGCCGCGTCAGCAGCAGTTCGCGCTTGCGCCGGCCGAGTTCGAGGTTGACCTCGACCATCAGCGCGACCCGGTTCGTGCCGCGCCCCAGGTTGGTCGTGAAGCGCTCGTCGGCGGCCAGGTCGGGCCGCTCGATCACTTCGGTGCAGAAGCGCGAGAACTGCCTGTTGTTGCCGACGGTGATGACGAGCGGGCCGTCTTCCGCATCGAACACGCCGTACGGGACGATCGACGGATGCTCGTTGCCGTAGCGCGGCGGATCGTCGTTCATCAGCAGCGCTTCGAGGCCGTAGTAGGCGGTGATCATCAGGCCGCAGTCGAACAGCGCCATCTCGATGTGGCGGCCGGTGCCGGTCTTCTCGCGCTGGTAGAGCGCGGCCAGCACGGCCTGCGCCGAGTACATGCCGGTGAACAGGTCGACCACGGCGACGCCGAACTTCAGCGGCGGCTGGGTCTTCTCGCCGTTGATCGCCATCAGGCCGGCCTCGCCCTGCACCACCAGGTCGTAGCCCGGGCGCGCGGCTTCGGGGCCGGAGGTGTCGTAGCCGGTGATCGACAGGTAGATGAGGCCGGGCTGGTCCTTCTTGAGTTGCTCGTAGCCGAGCCCGAGCTTGTCGATGCCGCCGAACTTGAAATTCTGGATCACGACGTCGCACTGCCTGGCCAGGTCGCGCGCGATCTGCTGGCCTTCGGGCGTCTGCAGGTCGAGCGTGACCGAGCGCTTGTTGCGGTTGACGCTGTTGAAATAGGCGGTTTCGGTCTTGCCGACACGCAGGCCCCAGTCGCGCGTGTCGTCACCGCGCTCGGGATGCTCGACCTTGATGACTTCGGCGCCCATGTCGGCGAGCACCATGCCGCACCAGGGACCGGCGAGCACGCGGGACAGATCGAGGACGCGCACGCCGGCCAGCGGCAGCGATGAATTCAGCGAGGGCATGAGTACTCCAGTGTGAACTTAAGGGGTCGCGGCCGGCTTGCAGCGCCGCAGCGCGACGAAATCGGGTTGGCGCTTTTCCAGAAAGGCGCCGATGCCTTCGGCGGCTTCGGCATCGGCCTGCGATGCGACCATGAGGACGGACTCGGCTTCGAGCTGTTCTTCCAGCGTAGCCCGGTGCGCCTGCCGGCACAGCGACTTGATGCGCGCACTGGCGCGTTGCGGCCCGCGCGCGACCTTCGCTCCCAGGGCGATCGCCTCGGCCAGCGCGCCGCCCTTGTCGGTCAGGCGGTTGATGGCGCCTAGCGCATGCAGGCGCTCGGCCGGCATGCGGTCGCCGGTCAGGCACAGCTCGGTCAGCACCTGGCGCGAGACGAACTCGGACAGGAACGCGGTGGCGCCGCCGTCCGGCGTGAGGCCGACCTTGACGTATGCCACCGTGAAGAACGCATCACGCGCCGACACCACCATGTCGCAGGCCAGCGCCATCGACACACCCGCACCGGCCGCGCCGCCTTCGATGGCCGCGATCACCGGCTTGCCGCAATCGCGGATCGCACGGATCAGGTCGTTGAGCCCTTCGAGCTTCTCGCGCCGCTCGGTCGCCGAAAGCCGGCGCCGCTCGGCCAGCAGGTTGAGGTCGCCGCCGGAACAGAAGAAATCCCCCGCGCCGGTGAAGACCACCGCGCCGACTTCCGGGTCGGCGACCGCGTCGGTCAGCGCAGCCGACAGCTCTTCGTAGAGCGTCGGCAAGATCGCGTTGCGCGCGGCCGGGTTGTTGTTGGTCAGGATGCGCACGGCGCCTTCCTGGCGAATAAGGATGGCTGAGCTCATGAAGTCGCTTTGCTGTTCGGCGAGGTTGCCGGAGAGGCCAGATAGAGATCGCGCAGCTCGCGCTTGAGCACCTTGCCGATCGCGCTGCGGGGCAGTTCGCCGAGCAGGCGCAGGTCGGCCAGGCGCTGGGTCTTGCCGGCGCGCGCGTTGTACCAGGCCATGACGTCCGAGGGCGCCTCCGCAGCACCGTCCTGCGCCACGACATAGGCCACCGGCGTCTCGCCCCATTGCTCGGACGGCACGCCGATCACGGCGGCGTCGTGCACCGCCGGGTGACTGCGCAGTTCGGTCTCGATGTCGCTCGGGTAGATGTTGAAGCCGCCGCTGATGATCATGTCCTTGCGGCGGTCGATCAGCGTGAGGAACCCGTCGGCATCGAAACAGCCGACGTCGCCAGTGCGGATGAAACGCTTGCCGGCAGCGTCGAACCATTCGGCTTCGCGCGTCTTCTCCGGCTGGTTGCGGTAGCCGGTCATCATGCCCGGCGAATGGCCGACGACTTCGCCGGCAACGCTGGCCTCACCGCCTTCCCGAAGCGGAAGCTCCCGCCCTTCTTCGTCGATCAGACGGATGTCGCTGGTGGCGGCGGGCTTGCCGACGGTGTGCAGCTTGTCGGGGAAGTTGTGCGCTTCGAGGATGCAGGTACCGCCGCCTTCGGTCATGCCGTAAAACTCGACCAGCCCGCCCGGCCAACGTGCGAGCACATCCGCCTTGAGCGCGGCGCGAAACGGTGCGCTGGTGCAGAACTTGAAGCGGAAGGCCGACAGGTCGAAGCTGTCGAACTGCGGATTCGCCATGATCCGCTGGTACTGCACCGGCACCAGCATCGTGTGCGTGGCGCGCGCGCGTTCGGCTGCCTGCAGGTAGCCGAACGCATCGAACTTCGGCATCAGCCAGACGCATCCGCCGCCACCCATTGCAGGCACAAAAGACACGAGCGTGGTGTTTGAATACAGCGGCGTCGCGAGCAACGTGACGCTCTCGGCGCCGTAGTCGTAGGCCACGCCGCGCTGGATGTGCGCCCAGCGCATGCCGTGCGACTGCACGATGCCCTTGGGCGTGCCGGTGGTGCCGGACGAATAGATGATGTTGAACGGGTCTTCGGGCGCGATGGCGACCGGCTTCGGCTGCGAGCCTGCAGGCGCGAGCCAGTCTGCGAAGCGCTGGCCGGGCGACGCATCGTCGAGCGCGATACAGACCGGCGCATCCGTGCCGTCGGGCAGCAGCCCGTCCGCCGCGCCGTCGATGAAGAACAGGCGCGCATCGGCGTCCTTCAGCATCGCCGCCATGCTCGTCGCATTGGACGAAGGCGCGAGCGGCGCGGGCACGACGCCGGCACGCAAGGCGCCCAGGAAGACAGCCGCGTAGCGTGCCGACGGCGCCGCGCACATCGCGATCACGTCGCCAGGCTTTAACCCGTCGCGCTGCAGCGATGCGGCGATGCGGTCCATGAGCGCGTCCAGCGCGGCGTAGTCGAGCGCTTCGACGCTGCCGACATCGCACAACGCAGCCGCCGTCGGCCGGCGCTGCGCATGCTCGCGCACCAGATCGGGAAGCGTGCGAAACGTCGACATGATCAAGCCGTCACCGGCTTGCCGAGCGCGATGTAGCGCTGCAGGTGATGGTCTTCATCACCGAGTTGATGGTCGATCATCACCAGCCGCTTGGCATAGTGCGGCAATGGTAGCTCCCAGGTCATGCCGATGCCGCCGTGCAGTTGGATGGCTTCTTCGGCGACCAGCGCACCGATGCGGCCGATGCTGAACTTTGCGGCCGACAGCGCGCGCTCACGCGTCGTGCGATCCCCGTCGATCGCGGCAGCGGCGTTGATGACGGCCGAGCGGGCTTGTTCTATCTCCAGCAGCAGGTCGGCCATGCGGTGCTGCAGCGCCTGGAAGCTGCCGATCGGCAAACCAAACTGCTTGCGTGTGCGCAGGTAGTCGAGCGTCGCGTCCTTAGCGGCTTCCATCGCGCCGAGCGCTTCGGCACACAGCGCAAGCAGGCCGCGGCCGACGGCGCGCTCGAGCGTGGCGTAGCCCTCGCCTTCTGTGCCGAGCAATGCTTCTGCGCCAAGCTTCACGCTGTCGAGCGTGAGCTCTGCGACACGGCCGCCGTCGATGGCCGGGCCGCCGCGCACGGTGAGCCCCGGCGTTTTCGCCGGCACCAGAAAGAGCGAGATGCCGGATTCGTCGCCGACGTTGCCGGACGTACGTGCCGAAATCAGGAACAGGTCGGCCTGTTCGCCCTGAACGACCGCGGCCTTGGCGCCGTTCAGCATCCAGCCGTCGCCATCGCGCTCGGCTTTTGTGTGTACCTGCGCGAGTTCGTAGAACGCGTTCGCTTCGTCGTGTGCCAGCGACGCGACGACCCCGCCGCCGATGATGTCCGCGAGCTTCTCTTTCTGCGTCTCGCTGCCGGCCGCGCAGAGCGCTTCACCGACCATCACCGCGCCGAGCAGCGGCTCGACGACCAGTCCGCGGCCGAGTGCCTCGAAGACCACGGCGATGTCGAAGCCGCCGCCGCCGAAGCCGCCATCGGCCTCGCTGAACAGCGCGCCGATCACGCCGAGTTCGGCGAGCTGCTGGAAGATTTCTTTGCTGAAACCGTGGGCCGACTTCGCGATGCGGTCGCGCGCATCGAAGGCGTATTGCTCGGCGATGAAACGGTTCAGGCTGTCGGCGAGCATGCGCCGGTCTTCGGTGTGTTCGAAATTCATTTCAGATTTCCTTTGCGCTGTACGAGATGCGCGTCACGACAAAACAGATCCTGCAAAGTGCGGTCCTGGAACACCGTGGAACCGGCTCTGCCGGGCCACTGGTGTTGCCCCCTTGAAGGGGGTTGGCGATGCCACACGAAGTGGGCAAACCTGGGGGTAAGCCAAGCTTCAGAGGCCCAGGATCATCTTGCTGATGATATTTTTTTGGATTTCATTCGAGCCGCCGAAGATCGACAGCTTGCGGTTGTTGAAGTAGCGCGCCGCAGCGGCATTGGCAAAGGCGGGGCCGAAGGTCTGGCCATCGAAGCCGTCCTGCAGCGCCTCGGCGACGAAGGGCCGCGCATGCACGCCCATCGCACGCCGCGTGAGCGACGAGATTTCCTGGCGGATCTCAGTGCCGCGGATCTTCAGCATCGAGCTTTCCGCGCCCGGCACGCCGCCGCCGGCCACCGCCGCGATCACGCGCAGGTTGGTCGTCTTCATGTTTTCCAGGTCAATCTCGACCCGCGCCAGACGCGCCGCGAAAGCCGGGTCTTCGGTGAGCGGCTTGCCATGCTTCGTCTGGGTGGCGGCGATGTCCTTGAGCTGTTCCAGCGCGGCCACCGAGAAGCCGACGCCCGCGATGTTGGTGCGCTCGTAGGTCAGCAGGTACTTGGCGCAAGTCCAGCCCTTGTTCTCTTCGCCGACCAGGTTTTCCGCGGGCACGCGCACGTCGGAGAAGAACACCTCGTTGACCTCATGCTCGCCGTCGAGCGTGATGATCGGGCGCACGTCGACGCCGGGCGACGTCATGTCGATCAGCAGGAAGCTGATGCCCTGCTGCTTCTTGGCTTCGCGGTCGGTGCGTACCAGGCAGAAGATCATATTGGCATGCTGGCCGAGCGTGGTCCAGGTCTTCTGGCCGTTGACGATGTAGTGGTCGCCCTGTGCATCGACGCCGCGCACGGCCGATGTCTTGACTGCCGCCAGGTCGGAGCCGGCGCCGGGTTCCGAATAGCCCTGGCACCACCAGTCGGCGCCGCTCAGGATGCGCGGCAGCCAGTGTTGCTTCTGCGCTTCGTTACCGTACTTGATCAGCACCGGTCCGAGCATGTTGAGCCCGAAGGGCACGACGCGCGGCGCGAAGGCCAGTGCGCATTCGTGCTCGAAGATGAACTTCTCGACCGCCGTCCAGCCTGGTCCGCCGTACTGCTCGGGCCAGTGGTTCGCGAGCCAGCCGCGCTGGTTGAGGATGGCGTGCCATTCCTCCATGTCGGCCTTGGCGAGGATCTGTCCGCCCCGGACCTTGGCCGAGAGCCGCACGGGCAGTTTGTCCGCGAGGAACGCGCGCACCTCGGTGCGAAAGGCTTCTTCTTCGGTCGTGAAATTCAGTTCCATGTCTTGCCTGGAGAGGTTTCAGTAGATTTCGAACAGGCCGGCCGCGCCCATGCCGCCGGCGATGCACATCGTGACGACCGCGTATTTCGCGCCGCGACGGCGGCCTTCGATGAGCACGTGGCCGGTCAGGCGCGCGCCGGTCATGCCGAACGGATGGCCGATGGAGATCGCGCCGCCGTTCACGTTCAG
>JAQGMX010000140.1 GCA_028292145.1 Variovorax sp. | reverse complement strand
TCCAGCCAGAAGCGCTGGCCAGCAAGGCCGAGTCTGCAACCAACCAGGCTTCCAACACGGCCGAGAACGTCGGCACGCCTGCCGACTTCCAGGCCCTGATCCAGCGCATCATCGATTCGAACAAGGACACCGTTGACCAGGCCGATCGCGATGCGGTCGTCAATGTCGTTGCTGCCCGTTCGGGTCTGAGCAAGCCAGAAGCCGAAGCACGCGTCGACGGCTGGATCAAGACCTACCAGGAAACTCGCGCCAAGTTCCAGGAGCAGAAGTCCGCTGCCGAAGCCAAGGCCCGCGAAGTGGCTGATGCCACGGCCAAGGCTTCGTCGCAAGCCGCACTGGCTGCCGTGCTCGCACTCGTGCTCGGCGCCCTCGCCGCAGCATTCGGTGGTATGACCGCGCATCGCCGTTTCATCGCACGTTACTGAGCAAACGAAGGGCGGCCGGCGCGTTCCGGCTGACCTGAATTGCCAAAGCCCGTCCATCGCTGGACGGGCTTTTTTTTGTGCAACGTCTCAGGCGTTTCGCGTCAGTATGTACCCGGCGCGCGCCAGTACCTCTGGTGTGTGACCGCCACCGACGTACGCACACGTGCCGTTCACAAACACCCGTTCGATACCGACGCTGACGCTGCGTGGCTTGTCATAGGTCGCGGTGTCGGCGATCGTTGCCGGATCGAATACCACCACGTCGGCCATCGCGCCGATACGGAGCTGGCCACGGCCAGCGATGCGCATGTTGCGCGCAGTCATCCCTGTCATCTTGTGCACCGCCTGCTCCAGCGAGAACAGTTTTCTCTCGCGCCAGTAGCGCGCGAACACGCGTGGAAAGGCGCCCCAGAGCCTGGGATGCGGATGCAGATCGTGCGGCAGGCCGTCGCTGCCGATCATGGTGCGCGGATGTGCGATGACACGCTCGACATCCTCCTCCTTCATCTGGAAATAGCAGGCACCACCGGGCTGTAGCCGTCCGCAGGCTTCTTTCTGGTCGACACCCCACTCGCGCGCAACGTCGGCCAGCAGCCGCCCGGTCACGTCCGGGAACGGTTCCGACCACGTGAGCATCACGTCGATGACGCCGTCAACCAGGTCCTCGCGCAGCACGGTCGATCCTGCGACGTACGGGTAGACGTCGATGGCGATGTCCTGACGCTTGCCCAGCGCGTCGATCAACGGCAGCGTCTCCAGCGTCCGGTCCCAATTCGCAGGACCGGCGCACTTGTGGTGCGAGATCACCAGCGGCACGCCAGCGTCGAAAGCAGTGTCGCCAGCCTCATGAAGCGCTTCGATGATGGCCTGCATCTCGCTGCGCAGATGCGTCGCGTAGACACCGCCATGACGCGCGACGACTTTAGCCAGCGCCGTGACTTCGGACGCAGGTGCGGCAAATGCTTCCTCGTAGAACAGACCCGACGACAGCCCATGCGCGCCCTCCTCCATCGCTTGGTCCAGCAGCGCTTCCATGCGTGCCAGTTCGTCAGCCGATGCCGCCCGGTCGAGCGACTGCACGGCGGCGAAACGCAGCGTCGTATGCCCGACGAGCGCAGCCACGTTCAACGCCGGCCGCGCCACGCGCACGGCTTCGCGGTAGTCGGCCATCGTCGCATGCAGGAAGGAGTCGACACCGAGCAGCGTCAGCGGCGGCTTGGCCTGCGGGGTGCGATACGGCGCCAGCGAGATGCCGCAGTTGCCGGTGACCACCGTCGTGATGCCCTGCGAGATCTTCGGCAGGCACAGCGGGTCGCGCAGCACGATGGCATCGTCATGCGTGTGGACGTCGATGAAGCCGGGCGAGATCGCACGGCCTTCGCAGTCGATGACGTCGACCTCGCCGATCGTCATGCCGTCGGGCAGGCGCGATCGCAGGCCTTCGCCCAGCGCGACGATGCGGTCGCCGGAAATCAGCACATCTCCCGGCCACGACGGGCCACCTGTGCCGTCGATGACCAGCCCGCGTTCGAGAAGGATCGGGCGCGTCATGTGGCACGCTCTGGTTCTGTCGTCAGGGTCGACGCTGCAACATCGGCCACACCGCCGCCGTCCCAGCTCTGCAGCGGATGGGTGTTGGTGTCGATGCCGTGCCGCTGGAACGCCTCCCGCGCATGCTGGAGCCTTCGCATGGCCGGTTCGCCGCGCCGTTGTGCCACCAGCACGGTGAGGATCTCGATGACCGTCAGGTGCGTGAGATAGGCATCGATGCCGACGTGCATCACCGCGTCGTCGGGCACGGAAAGCGCCAGCAGGAAGTCCGCCTTCGCCGCCAGCGCGGTGCCCGGCCGCGTGAGTGCGACGACCTTCGCGCCCTGCCCGCGTGCGATGTCGACCGCGTCGAGCAGCGACGGCATGCCGCCGACATGCGATATCGCGATGACCACGCCGCCCGGCTGCTGCGCCGCGCCGGCCACCTGCTGCAAGTGATAGTCCGACCACGCATTCGCCGACAGGCCGAGCCTGAACAGCCGCGCCTGAAGATCGTTCGCCATGAACCACGAGGTGGCGCCGGCGCCGTAGAGATCGACATGCGGCGCAGCGGCGATGGCACGGACCGCGCCGTCGAGCACGGCCATGTCGAGCTGGCTGCGTACGCCGGAAACCGATGCCGC
>JAQGMX010000111.1 GCA_028292145.1 Variovorax sp. | reverse complement strand
CTGCCGAGCAGACCAGGATCGCGCCGTCCATCTGGGCAGCGCCGGTGATCATGTTCTTCACATAGTCGGCGTGGCCTGGGCAGTCGACGTGAGCGTAGTGGCGGTTGGCCGTTTCGTACTCGACGTGGGCGGTGTTGATCGTGATGCCGCGGGCCTTTTCTTCAGGCGCTGCGTCGATCTGGTCGTAGGCCTTGGCTTCGCCGCCGAACTTGGCCGACAGCACCGTTGCGATCGCAGCGGTCAGCGTGGTCTTGCCATGGTCGACGTGACCGATCGTGCCCACGTTCACGTGGGGCTTGGTGCGGGTGAATTTACCTTTTGCCATTTTCTCGACTCCGAAAAATAACTAGATCAACAACGCATTCATATGGGGATGCATGCCAAGCGATGCAACCCCGGAAATTGGTGCCCTTTGCGGGAATCGGACCCGCGACCTCTCCCTTACCAAGGGAGTGCTCTACCACTGAGCCAAAAGGGCAAATGCACTAACCGAATCAACCTGCGACAAGAAGCACATGCAACTGCTTCTTGCCATCCGAACCTTGGAGCGGGAGACGGGAATCGGACCCGCGTCATTAGCTTGGAAGGCTAGGGTTCTACCATTGAACTACTCCCGCATCGTGACGCCTAGACACGAGTCTGGACGCCTCAAGCACTCGCACGAGCACTCACATTCATGCGCTCTGAAATCCGATCAAACTTCGCTGGTGGAGAGGGCTGGATTCGAACCAGCGTACTCGTAAGAGGGCAGATTTACAGTCTGCTGCCATTAACCACTCGGCCACCTCTCCGGCGAACCGCGGAATATAGCATGAAAAAATCGGGTGGTCGACACCCGCGCGCGGCCCGAAGGCCGCTCAATTCATGCTTTTCCGCGGGGCTTGCGGCGTATCCGCCGAAAGCCAAGCCCACGAATATAGCAAATCGTTCAGGACTTTTGGCGTTCCCGCCACCTTCTCGCTTCGCCAAAATGGCCCGAGCCGATGAAAGGCAGCGGCGGGCGCAGCGCCGACAACGGCGAAGGGTGGTTAGAAAGCAACACCTTGTGCAGCCGCTCGTCGATCAACGTTTTCTTGCTCTGCGCATGCGCACCCCAGAGCATGAAGACGACAGGCTTCTCTCCATCGGCCACGTGCCGGATCACCGCATCGGTCAGCACTTCCCAGCCTTGCTTTGCATGACTGGCCGCCTGTCCCTCCTCCACCGTCAGGCAGGTGTTGAGCAGGAGCACGCCGTGCGTTGCCCACTTCACAAGGCTTCCGCCAGGGACCGGGAAGGCGGGCGGCGGCGTACCGAGGTCGCGCTGCAGTTCCTTGAAAATATTCCGCAAGGACGGCGGCAGCGCCACGCCGGGCGCAACCGAAAAGGCCAGTCCTTCGGCCTGACCACGCCCGTGGTAGGGGTCCTGACCGAGGATCACGACCCGTACGTCTTCGGGCGGCGTCAGCTCGAGCGCGCGAAACGGCTGCGGCGGGAAGATGACGGCACCCGCCGACAGCCGCTCCTTCAAGAATTCCTGCAACTTCCGCCCGACCGCGCTGGCAAAGAATTCATCGACCAGCGGTCGCCAGCCGGGAGCCACAGGCCAGGTCGAGGGATCGCTGTCCTCGAGCTGCGATGCGCTCGCCGCCATCACTCGAAAAGCGCTGCGAGCGCCGTGCCCGGATCCGCCGCACGCATGAAGGCCTCGCCGACCAGAAAGGCGTTCACGCTCTCGGCACGCAGGCGCGCCACGTCTTCGCGCGTGGCGATGCCCGACTCCGTGACCACGATGCGTTCCGCCGGCACTCGCGCCCGCAGGTCGAGCGTCGTCTGGATCGACACCTCGAACGTGCGCAGATTCCGGTTGTTGATTCCGATCAGCGGCGTCTTCAGCTTGAGCGCACGGTCGAGTTCCGCACTGTCATGCACCTCGACCAGCACGGACATGCCGAGATCGAGCGCGATCGCCTCGAAATCCTTCATCTGCGCGTCATCGAGGCAAGCAGCGATCAAAAGCACTGCATCGGCGCCCATCGCACGCGATTCGTAGATCTGATAAGCGTCGATCATGAAGTCCTTGCGCAGGACCGGCAGATCGCACGACGCCCGCGCCTGCTTCAGAAAATCGACGCTGCCCTGGAAAAACTGGCGATCGGTCAGAACCGAAAGGCACGTCGCGCTGACGACGCCGTTGCCCTCCGCATAGCTCTGCGCGATGTCCGCCGGCTCGAAGGCCTCGCGCAGCACGCCCTTGCTCGGACTGGCTTTCTTGACTTCGGCGATGACTGCGGCCTGGCCTGCAGCGATGCGGCTGCGCATGGCGCCGACGAAATCTCGCGTGAGCACGCGGCTTTCGGCGTCGAAACGCATCGCGTCGAGCGACATTCGCTGTTTGGCGGCGGCGACTTCTTCGCGCTTGACGGCGACGATCTGGTTGAGGATGTCTGACATAACGGGTTCTTTCTAGGCTGCCGACGTGGCAACGACAAATTCGGCCAGCTTGGCTTTTGCCGCGCCGCTGCCGATCGCGGCGCGCGCGCGTTCGACGCCGTCGGCGATCGACTCGACGATATCGGCGGCATACAGCGCGGCGGCGGCATTGAGGGTGACGATATCGCGCGCCGGGCCGGGCACGTTGTCCAGAACGCCGCGAAGCATCGCCATGGATTGCTCGGGCGTCTCGACACGCAACGCACGGCTGCTCGACATCGCAAAACCGAAGTCTTCCGGATGCAGTTCGTACTCGCGGATCTCGCCGTGGCGCAGCTCGCCGACCAGCGTCGACCCGCCGAGCGAGATCTCGTCCATGCCGTCGCGCCCGTAGACGACCAGCGCATGCTCGGCACCCAGCCGCTGCAGCGCGCGAACCTGGATGCCGACCAGGTCGGCATGGAACACGCCCATCAGGATGTTCGGCGCGCCCGCCGGATTGGTCAGCGGACCGAGGATGTTGAAAATCGTCTTGATTCCAAGTTCTTTCCGGACCGGCGCGACGTTCTTCATCGCCGGATGGTGGTTCGGCGCGAACATGAAACCGATGCCGACGTCTTCGATGCACCGGGCGATCTGCTCGGGCTTTAGGTCGATGTTCACGCCCAGCGCCTCCAGCACATCGGCGCTGCCCGACTTGCTGCTCACGCTGCGCCCGCCGTGCTTGCTGACCTTGGCGCCGCCGGCCGCCGCGACGAACATCGCACAGGTCGAGATGTTGAAGGTGTTCGAGCCGTCGCCGCCGGTGCCGACGATGTCGACCAGGTGGCGCGTGTCGGCGACGAAAACCTTGGTCGAGACCTCGCGCATCACCTGCGCCGCCGCCGTGATTTCACCGATGGTTTCCTTCTTGACGCGCAAGCCGGTGATCAGCGCGGCCATCATCACCGGCGAGCACTGGCCGCTCATGATGAGGCGCACGACATGCAGCATTTCGTCGTGGAAGATCTCGCGGTGCTCGATGGTGCGCTGCAGCGCTTCCTGGGGAGTGATGGGCATGGCCGGATCCGTTATCTGAAGAAGGAACGCACGGCGGCGATCGCGAGGTCGACACCAGCCGCATCGACATCGAGATGGGTCACGAAACGCAGGCGGTACAGACCGGTCGCGAGGATGCCGTGCGCGTCCAGATAGGCGAGCAGTTCCTTGGAGCGCAGCCGCGCTTCCCCGACGAGATCGACGAACACGATGTTGGTCTGCGGCGCCTCCACCTTCAGTCCGTCGATGCCGGCAAGCCCCGCGGCCAGACGCTGTGCCAGCGCATGGTCGTCGGCGAGACGCGCGATGTGGTGGTCAAGCGCATACGACGCCGCCGCCGCGAGCATGCCCGACTGGCGCATCCCGCCGCCGGCCATCTTGCGGACGCGGTGCGCGCGCGCGATGAAGTCCTTGGAGCCGCACAGCGCCGAGCCGACCGGCGCACCCAACCCCTTGCTGAAACACACCGAGACACTGTCGAAACATTGCGCGATGCGGCGCGCTTCGGCCACATCGCTGGGCGTGCCGGGCATGCCGCCTTGCGCCTGCAGCTGCGCCTGGGCGACAGCCGCATTGAACAACCTGGCGCCGTCGAGATGCCGTTGCAGGCCTTTCGACTTCGCCAGCTCGGTCGCTGCCTGCACATAGGCGAACGGCAGCAGCTTGCCGCCGAGCGTGTTTTCCAGCGCCAGCAGCGTGGTGCGCGCGAAATGCGCGTCGTCGGGCTTGACCGCGGCCTCGATCTGCTCGAGCGGCAAGGCGCCGTCGGAAGCATGCTCGATCGGCTGCGGATGCACGCTGCCGAACACCGCCGCGCCGCCGCCTTCCCAGCGGTAGCAATGCGCCTGCTGGCCGACGATGTACTCGTCGCCACGACCACAATGCGAAAGAATCGCGCACAGGTTGCTCTGCGTGCCGGTGGGCACGAACAGCGCGGCCTCGAAGCCGAGCATGCTGGCGATCTTTTCCTGCAGCGCGTTCACGCTCGGGTCGGTGCCGAACACGTCGTCGCCGAGCGGCGCCTGCATCATGGCCTCGCGCATGCCGGGCGTGGGCTGCGTCACCGTGTCGCTGCGCAGGTCGACCCTTGATTTCTTCGAAAGTGCGATGGGCATGTCGTTCAGTCGAGAAAGTTCTTGAGCATTGCGTGGCCGTGCTCGGTGAGGATGGATTCGGGGTGGAACTGCACGCCTTCGATGCGAACCTCGTGCGCAAAACCGGTGTGGCGTACGCCCATGATCTCGCGGTCGTAGGTCGAGGCGGTAATCGCCAGTTCAGGCGGGCAGCTGTCGCGGTCGATCGCGAGCGAGTGGTAGCGGTTGACGTTGAACTTCTCGGGCAGGCCCGCGAAAACGCCTTCGCGCGTGGTCGTGATTTCGCTGACCTTGCCGTGCATCAGTTGCTGCGCGCGGATGATCTTCCCGCCGAACGCGGCACCGATCGCCTGATGGCCCAGGCAGACGCCGAGGATCGGCAGCTGCCCCGCGAATTCGCGGATCGCATCGACCGACACGCCCGCCTCCGCCGGCGAGCACGGACCGGGAGAAATCACCAGCCGCGTCGTGCCGGCGGCGATGCGCTCGCCGATCTGCACCAGCGTGATCTCGTCGTTGCGCACCACTTCGACCTCGGCACCCAGTTCGCCGAAGTACTGGACGATGTTGTAGGTAAAGCTGTCGTAGTTGTCGATCATCAGCAGCTTCATGACTTGGCTCCGATCCGGTGCACGCCCTTGACGACGGGAAACACGTTGAAATTGATCAGCAGCCCCAGCCGGTGGCCCGACAGCCGCACCGCAGCCTGCGCCTGCGCGCGATGCAGGTCGTCGAGCGCATCGACCGCCCTCACCTGCACCACCACCGTCTGCTCGACCACGAAGTCGGCCCGGCAGACGTCGCCCAGCGCGCGACCCTTGTAGCTTGCGGTCACCGGCACGTTGCGCATGAAGCCGATTTCTCGCTCGGCAAGTTCGATCGCCAGCGCGGCGGCATAGACCTCTTCCGGCAAGCCGGTGCCGAGCACCCGCTGGACTTCGACGGCGGCACCGATGATGTCGTGCGAGAAATCGCCGTTCTGCGTCATGTTCTGCATGGAGTCGTCAGCCATCATTCGAGTCCTTCTTCAACCAGCTCGGCCGCACGCAACAGCGCGCGCGCCTTGGCTTCGGTCTCTTTCCATTCGAGTTCGGGCACCGAATCGGCCACCACGCCGGCCGCGGCCTGCACGTGCAGCACCTTGTCCTTGATGACGCCGGCGCGGATCGCGATGGCGACGTCCATGTCGCCCGCATAGCTGATGTAGCCGCAGGCGCCGCCGTAGATGCCGCGCTTGACGGGCTCGAGCTGGTCGATGAGCTCCATCGCGTGCACCTTCGGCGCGCCGGTCAGCGTGCCGGCCGGGAAAGTCGCCTTGAGAACGTCGATGGCGGTCATGCCGTCCTTCAGCACGCCTTCGACGTTGCTCACGATGTGCATCACATGGCTGTAGCGCTCGACCGCGAAAGCTTCGGTCACCTTCACGGAGCCGGTCTTGGCGATGCGGCCGATGTCGTTGCGCGCCAGATCGATCAGCATCACATGCTCGGCGCGCTCCTTCGGATCGTTGATGAGCTCGACTTCGGCCGCCTTGTCGAGCTCCGCCGACGCGCCGCGCGGACGCGTACCCGCCAGCGGACGGATCGTCACCTTCTGCTCGCCGTCGCCGGTGTTCTCCTGGCGCACCAGGATCTCCGGCGAAGCCGCGACCACGTGGAAATCGCCGAAGTCGTAATAGAACATGTACGGCGACGGATTCAGCGACCGCAACGCCCGATACAGCGACAGCGGCGATTCGGTGAAGCGCTTGCTGATGCGCTGGCCGACCTGCACCTGCATGAAGTCGCCGGCCGCGATCAGTTCCTTGGCCCGCTCGACGGCGGCGATGTAGTCGGCCTTGGCGAACGACCGCTCCGGCGGATGCGCCTGCGTCGGCTTAACCTGCGGCGCGCTGACCGAATACTTGAGCTGGTCGCGCAACTCGCGAAGACGCCGCTTGGCGACCGCATAGGCCTCGGGCTGCGCCGGATCGGCATAGACAATCAGGTACAGCTTGCCCGACAGGTTGTCGATCACCGCCAGTTCCTCGCACTGCAGCAGCAGGATGTCGGGGCAGCCGAGCGTGTCGGGCGGGCAGGTGTTCTCGAGCTTCTTCTCGATGTAGCGGACCGCGTCGTAGCCGAAGTAGCCTGCCAGTCCGCCGCAAAAGCGCGGCAGGCCCGGCCGCAGCGCGACCTTGAAACGCTTCTGGTACGCCTCGATGAAGTCGAGCGGATTGCCTTCGGCGGACTCGACGACCTGGCCGTCGGTGACGACTTCCGTGCGCGCGGCAGCGCCGAAGCCGCTGGCGCGGACCAGCGTGCGGGCCGGCAGTCCGATGAAGCTGTAGCGCCCGAATCGCTCGCCGCCGACGACCGATTCCAGCAGAAAGCTGTTGCGGCCGCCGTCCTTGGCATGGGCGAGCTTGAGGTAGAGCGAAAGCGGGGTTTCGAGGTCGGCAAAGGCCTCGGCCATCAGCGGGATACGGTTGTAGCCTTGCGCGCTGAGACTTTTGAATTCGAGTTCAGTGATCACGGATGTGTTTTCCTGGGCCGGCGAGCGCTGGATTGGCTGTCGGCGGTGTCATTCGGTCGATGGCCCCTGGTCCGGTGGAAGGCGGGGGCGGCGGGCGCACGGCATGCGCCGTGCAATCAGACAGTCGGGCAGTCGATGTGGGTCGGCTTGCGCCAAAGCCAGGCTCCCCGGCAGCCTTGCCCTGTCTGAATGACGTGATGAATGAACATATGTACGGACGAGTTTAGCCGAGCGCGTCGGTGGCGCCAAGGTCGGAAATGTCAGCCAGGGCATCCACAAATGCGTCCGCATCGACATCGCGAACCGGCTCGCCGTGGTTGTAGCCGTAGCTGACCAGCACGACCGGACAGCCCGCCGCGCGTGCAGCCTGCGCATCGTTGCTGGAGTCGCCGATCATCAGCGTGCGTGCCGGGGACGTGCCCAGCGCCTCGCAGGTTTTCAGCAGCGGCAGCGGATCGGGCTTCTTGCGGTCGAAGGCGTCGCCGCCGAAAACGTGGGCGAAAAAGCCGTCGAGCCCCTTCGCGGCCAGCAGCGGCATTGCAAACGCAGTCGGTTTGTTGGTCAGGCAGGCAAGTTTCAATCCACGCGCCTGCAATGCCCGCAACCCCTCGACGACGCCGGGGTAGACGTCCGAATGCCGGCCGTTGATCGCGAGGTAATGCCGCTGGTACTGCGCAAAAGCACGCTCGTATAGCGCCTCGGCTTCGGCCGCCGAAAGCGCAGGGGGCGCCGCATGCCGGAGAACCGAACGGATCAGGTGCTCCGACCCCTTGCCGACCATGGCGCCGACCACGCCAGCGTCGACGGCCGGCAGATCGATGTCTTCGAGCATCGCATTGAGTGAGGCGACGAAATCGCCGAGCGTGTCGACCATCGTGCCGTCCAGGTCGACGATGGCCGCATCGAAATTCGCAAGATTCAGGGACATCCCACAAGAATAGCCTCTCAGGCGACTGCGGTGAGCACCTGCGCGGCCAGAACGGCTTCGGTGCGGTTTCGCACGTTCAAGGCGCGGAAGATGGCCGCCAGATGGATCTTCACGGTGCCCTCGCTGATGCCCAGACTGCGCCCGATCAGCTTGTTCGGCTTGCCTTGCGACAGCAGCCGCAACACTTCGACCTGCCGCTCGGTCAGCACGTTTCGCAGATGCGCCAGCGTTCGAGCCTCGGCCGCCAGTTCGACGTCCTCGCCGTGCGCCGGCTGTGCGGCCGGCCACGGTTGCGGCTTGGCGGCGCCGACGACGACCCCGGGCGCCAGTGCCGACAGCATCATCGGCGGCACATAAACGCCGCCGGCAAGCACCAGACGCACGGCGGAGATCATGATTTCCGGTGAATAGGCCTTCGGAATGAAACCGAGCACGCCGCTCTCCAGCGCGCTGCGCATCACATCCGTGTGGTCGTCGCCGGAAAGGACGATCACCGGCAGATTGGGATACAGGCGCCGCAATTCGTCGATGTGCGAATGGCCTTCCGCGCCGGGCATGTTGAGATCGATCACGGCCAGATCGAGATCGTCCGACGCATTGGCAAAAATCTCGGCGACCGTGAGCGCCAGCACGAATGTGACGCCACCCTCGAGCTCCGACAGCTTCGCCTTGACTGCCTCGACGATGAGTCTGTGGTCGTCGGCGACGAGGATTTTCATGGCATGTGACTCCAGTACCCGGCCTGTGACGGACGGCTGTTGAACATACCGACGAATTCGCCGGACGACAAGGCGGCAAGCCGGCAATCACCTATGCCCAACGCAGTAGGACAACGCTTGGGGCCCGCCCGAGGCAGCTCGGCGCCGCTCAGCGGCCGGCGTCGTCGAGCATCGTGCGCTGGGCGGCGTAGGTGTCCTCGATGCGCTGCAACCGAGCCGCCTTGGCTGCTTCGCTGACCCATTGCCCTTCCAGGGCGTTCTGTCGGGCCAGCTGATAGGACAAGGTCGCCGCTGGCAGCAGCGAGCTGTCGTCTGCGGCGACGAAGCCGGCCAGATCGTGCAGGGTTTTCAGGTAGCTGCGTTCCAGGTCGCCGCGCGATCCGCTGCGACGGGCGTAGCCGACCAGGAACTTCTGGACGTCACGCCAAAAAGCGGCCGGATAGTCGCGACGCACCACGATCTGGGCATGCGGAATCAGATCGGACTGCCAGATCGGCTTCAGGCTGCCGGCCTCGGCCGGAAATTGCAGGCTGAAACGCGCGAAGTCTGCAGTGTTGTTGGTGGCGACATCGGCCTCTCCGTTGGCGACCGCGAGCGCGGCGAACTGGTGCGTACCGACCAGCTCGCTGCGAAAGCGAGTTTCCATCGCAATGCGGTTGGGCAGGAACAGCTGGAGCTGGGGCACGATGAAACCCGAAACCGAGCGCTTGTCGCCCCTGGCAAGCCGCCAGCGCTCCGGCGTGGCGAGCAAGATTTCGAGCGTATCCGGAGAACCCGATTTGCGCGTCAGCAGGATCGATCGGTAACCGGGAAGGCCGTCGTGCCGCACGACCTGCGCAACCACCCGCATGCGGCGCTGCGTCACGGCATCGAGCGCCATCCAGCCCGACAGGAACGCCATGTCGACATCGTCGCGCTG
>JAQGMX010000090.1 GCA_028292145.1 Variovorax sp. | reverse complement strand
GGCGGCAGCGTCGACGTGGCCGCGCGCATCCTGATGCCGAAGCTGGCCGAGCGGCTGAAGCAGACGGTCGTGATCGAGAACACCGTCGGCGCATCGGGCACCATCGCGACGCAGCGCGTCATCCGTGCACGCGCCGACGGCTACACGATGCTCTTCGGCGTCGCCAGCCCGGTCAGCGTGGCGCCGCTGGTGTCGCCGAACATCTACAGGTACGACGCACTGAAGGAACTCACGCCGGTCGTTCCGGTCGCGGCATCGCCCTTCGTGCTGGTGGGCCGGCCCGATCTGCCGGCGCGCAATGCGGCCGACCTGGTGAAACTGATCCACAGCCAGCCAGGCAAGCTCAACTTCGGCACCGACGGCATCGGCACCGGCCTGCATGTGACGGCGGAAATGATCAAGCAGCAGGGCGCGCTGGACATGGTGCATGTGCCTTACAAGTCGGGGCCGCAGGTGCTGACCGAACTCGCCGGCGGGCAGATCGACCTTGCTGTGCTGCCGGTCGCGCTGGTGCAGGCCTTCGTCCGCGACGGCAAGGTCCGCGCTTACGGCGTGACGTCGCGTCAACGCTGGGCCACGCTTGCGGACGTGCCGAGCCTCGCGGAGACCGCTGAATTCAAGACGCTCGACGTCGAATCCTGGCAAGGCCTGCTGGTGCCGGCGAAGACCGATCCGGCCATCGTCGAACGGCTGGCGCGCGAGATGACGGCGGTCCTGGCGGACCCCGTCACGGTCCGGCGCCTGGCCGACGCCGGCTTCAAGCCGATGACGATGACGCCAGCACAATTCGCAACTTATCTGGCCGACGAGCGCCGCGACCTTGCGCGCATCGTTGCTGCGGCAGGGATCAAGGTCGATTGAACGGAACCGCGCCCGCTCAGCCGTTGAGTCGCGCTGCCAGTTGCCGGGCGGCCTTGGCGCTGGCGCCCTTGCCGGTGATCGCGATGGACGGCGGATGGAGGAGCATCCGCTTGAAAACGGCCTGCACTTCATCCGCGCCGATGTCCTCGATCATCGCCATCGCCTCGGCCATCGGCGTCACGGTTCCGCTGGAGAAAAGCTCTTCGACGGCCTGCTCCATCGTCGCGTAGGTCCGCTCACCGGCGCGCACCCGTGACACCGTCAACTGATTCTTCGCCCGTTCCAGATGCACCGGATCGATGGCGGTGGCCTGCGCACGCAGCAAATCGCCCGTTGCCGCGACCAGCGCATCGAGCTTGTCCGGCGTAGTGACCGCATGCACCACGAAGTTGGCCCAGACGTCGCCGCCGTCCATCGTGGAATGCGCGGTGTAGGCCAACCCGAGCTGCTCCCGGACCGTGTCGACCAGCGGCGACGACATTCCGCCACCGAACAGGTTGGCCGCCACGGCAGCCGCAAGGCGCCAGCGCTGCTGCGACATTTCCCCCGCTTCCACAGGCGCCAACGGGTAAGCCATGTTCAGGAACACCTGAGACACCTGCGTAAAGCGCTTGGCCAGGGCTTGGCCGACATATTTCGCAGCGACCGGCTGCCGAGAAACTTCGACGTCGGTTGACCGAGGCATCCCCGCAAAGAGCTCTCCGGCAAGCGCCACCCAGGTTTCGACGTCGAAATTCCCGGCCGCTACGACAACGGTCTTCTCGGCGGCGTAATGTGACTGCACATGGCGCAACAGATCGTTGCGCGTGAAGCCCTCGATGTTCTCCACGGTGCCGATCACCGGCATGCCCATCGGATCGTCGCCCCAGACGGCGCGGTCGAGAAGATCGCTGGAACTGTCTTCGGGGTCTTCGTCGTACTCGATGGCTTCCTGGCGGATCACGTCGAGTTCACGTTGGAGTTCGGCGTCGGGATAGGTGCTGTTGAGCACGATGTCGGCCGTCATCCGCAGCAATTGCTCAGCGTGCCGACCCAGGCCGGTCATGAAGTAGCCGGTCATGTCCTTGCCGGTGAACGCGTTGACGTCCGCGCCCAGCCGCTCGGCATCCAGGTTGATGGCCTGCACGGAGCGGCTGGCCGTCCCCTTGAAAGCCATGTGCTCCAGGACGTGGCCGATGCCGTTGTCGGCGGGCGTCTCGTCGCGGGAACCGACACGGAGGAACACGCCGACGCTGACGCTTTGCACGAAAGGCATGGGGATGGCGATGAGCCGTACGCCGTTCGGCAGCGTGTGCAGGGCGATGCCCTGATGGTCAGCGTCGATCGATTTCACTCCCACTCGATCGTCGCCGGCGGCTTGCTGCTCACGTCATATGTCACGCGGTTGATGCCGCGCACTTCATTGATGATCCGCCCCGACACCTTCTTCAGCAGCGCGTACGGCAGCTCCGCCCAATCCGCCGTCATGAAGTCGCTCGTCTGCACCGCACGCAGTGCCACCACATAGTCGTACGTCCGCCCGTCGCCCATCACGCCGACGCTCTTCACCGGCAGGAAGACGGTGAAGGCCTGGCTGGTGAGTTCGTACCAGTTCTTGCCCGTTGCAGGATCGACGAAGTTGCGCAGCTCTTCGATGAAGATCGCATCCGCACGGCGCAGCAGGTCGGCGTATTCCTTCTTCACTTCGCCTAGGATCCGCACGCCGAGGCCCGGACCCGGGAACGGATGCCGATACACCATCGCAGGCGGCAGGCCGAGGGCGACGCCGAGTTCGCGGACTTCGTCCTTGAACAGATCGCGCAGCGGCTCGAGCAGCTTCAGCCCCAGTTCCGCTGGCAGGCCGCCGACGTTGTGATGGCTCTTAATCGTGACGGCCTTCTTGCTTTTGGCGCCGCCGGACTCGATCACGTCGGGGTAGATCGTTCCTTGCGCGAGCCACTTGGCGCCCTTGGCGCCGGCACTCGTCAGCTTGGCCGCTTCCTGCTTGAACACGGTGACGAATTCGCCGCCGATGATCTTGCGCTTGGCTTCCGGATCGCTCACGCCGGCGAGCTTGCCGAGGAACAGATCGCTGGCGTCGACGCGGATCACCTTCGCGTGCAATTGGCCGACGAACATGTCCATCACCATGTCGCCTTCGTTCAGCCGCAGCAGCCCGTGGTCGACGAAGACGCAGGTCAGCTGGTCGCCGATGGCGCGGTGGATCAGCGCGGCTGCCACCGACGAATCGACGCCGCCGGACAGCCCCAGAATGACTTCCTCGTCGCCGACCTGTTCGCGAATCTTCGCGACGGCTTCCTCGACATGGTCACGCATGACCCAGTCGGATTGCGCCTTGCAGATCCCGAGCACGAAGCGGTCGAGGATCGCCTGACCCTGCAGCGTGTGCGTGACTTCCGGATGGAACTGCACCGCGTAGAAATGCCGCTCTTCATCGGCCATTCCCGCGATCGGGCAGCTTTCGGTGCTGGCCATCAGCTTGAAACCCGGCGGGAGTTCGGTGACCTTGTCGCCGTGGCTCATCCACACGTTCAGCATGCCGGCGCCGTCGTCGGTCGTGAAGTCGGCGATGTCCTTGAGCAGATCGGTGTGGCCGCGCGCGCGGACCGCCGCAAAGCCGAATTCGCGCTTGTGGCCGCCTTCGACCTTCCCGCCGAGCTGGTACGCCATCGTCTGCATGCCGTAGCAGATGCCGAGCACCGGCACGCCGAGCTCGAAAACCGCCTGCGGCGCCTTGTCGGTCGTGTCTTCGTAGACGCT
>JAQGMX010000050.1 GCA_028292145.1 Variovorax sp. | reverse complement strand
CATCGCCATCACCTCGCCGACCGACTTCATCTGCGTCGTCAGGCGCGAATCGGCCTGCGGGAACTTCTCGAACGCAAAACGCGGAATCTTGGTGACCACGTAGTCGATCGAAGGTTCGAACGACGCCGGCGTCGCGCCGCCGGTGATCTCGTTGCGCAGTTCGTCGAGCGTGTAGCCGATGGCCAGCTTGGCCGCGACCTTCGCGATCGGGAAACCGGTCGCCTTCGAAGCCAGCGCCGAAGAACGCGAGACGCGCGGATTCATCTCGATGACGACCATACGGCCGTCTTTCGGGTTGATGGAGAACTGCACGTTCGAGCCGCCGGTGTCGACGCCGATTTCGCGCAGCACGGCCAACGAAGCGTTGCGCAGGATCTGGTATTCCTTGTCGCTGAGCGTCTGGGCCGGCGCCACGGTGATCGAATCGCCCGTGTGCACGCCCATCGGGTCGAGATTCTCGATCGAGCAGACGATGATGCAGTTGTCCGCCTTGTCGCGAACCACTTCCATCTCGTACTCTTTCCAGCCGAGCAGCGACTCTTCGATGAGCAACTCGGTGGTCGGCGAGGCTTCGAGGCCGCGCTTGCAAATGATTTCGAATTCTTCCGGGTTGTAGGCGATGCCGCCACCGGTTCCGCCGAGCGTGAAGCTCGGGCGGATGACCGTCGGGAAACCGACCGTGCGCTGCACGGCCCAGGCCTCGTCCATCGAATGTGCGATGCCCGAGCGCGCCGAGCCCAGGCCGATCTTGGTCATCGCGTCCTTGAACTTCAGGCGGTCCTCGGCTTTGTCGATGGCTTCCGGCGTGGCGCCGATCAGCTCGATCGGCTTGCCGGTCGCACCGCCGGTGTACTTCTCGAGCACCTTGTGATGCCAGAGATCGAGCGCGCAGTTCAGGGCGGTCTGGCCGCCCATCGTCGGCAGGATCGCGTCCGGGCGTTCCTTGGCGATGATCTTCTCGACCGTCTGCCAAGTGATCGGCTCGATGTAGGTGACGTCGGCGGTGGCCGGGTCGGTCATGATCGTCGCGGGGTTGCTGTTGATCAGGATGACTTTGTAACCCTCCTCGCGCAGCGCCTTGCAGGCCTGAACGCCGGAGTAGTCGAATTCGCACGCCTGGCCGATGATGATCGGGCCGGCGCCGATGATGAGGATGCTCTTGAGGTCTGTGCGCTTAGGCATTCTTCTTCCCTGCTTTATGCGTTTCCATGAGCGCCGTGAAGCGGTCGAAAAGGTAGCCGATATCGTGCGGTCCCGGCGATGCTTCCGGGTGGCCTTGGAAGCAGAACGCCGGCTTGTCGGTGCGGGCCAGGCCCTGCAGCGTGTTGTCGAACAGGCTGATGTGCGTCGGACGCAGGTTGGCGGGCAGCGACGTTTCGTCGACCGCAAAGCCGTGGTTCTGGCTGGTGATGCTGACGCGGCCGTTGTCCAGATCTTTCACCGGATGATTCGCGCCGTGGTGGCCGAACTTCATCTTGAAGGTCTTGGCCCCGGAGGCCAGCGCCATGATCTGGTGACCCAGGCAGATGCCGAAGGTCGGGATGCCGGTCTCGATCAGTTCCTTGACCGCGGCGATCGCGTAGTCGCACGGTTCCGGGTCGCCCGGGCCGTTGGCGAGGAAGATGCCGTCCGGCTTGAGCTTGAGCACGTCGGCGGCGGGCGTCTGTGCCGGAACCACCGTGATGCGCGCGCCGCGCTGGGCGATCATGCGCAGGATGTTCTTCTTGACGCCATAGTCGAAGGCCACGACGTGGAACTGCGGCGTGATCTGCACGCCGTAGCCCGCGCCGAGCTTCCACTCGGTCTGCGTCCATTCGTAGGTCTTCTTGACCGACACGACCTTCGCCAGATCGAGGCCGGCCATGCTCGGCGCGCCCTTGGCGGCGGCAACGGCTTCGTCGATGCGCGCCTGCGACACGGTTTCGCCTTCTGCCAGGCCGATGATGGCGCCGTTCTGCGCACCTTTTTCACGCAGGTGGCGTGTCAGCTTGCGGGTGTCGATGTCGGCGATGGCGACCGTGTTGCCGCGCACGAGGTACTCGCTGAGCGTGGCGGTCTTGCGGAAATTGGAAGCGACGAGCGGCAGGTCCTTGATGATCAGGCCTGCGGCGTGGATCTTGTCGGCTTCGATGTCTTCCTCGTTGACGCCGTAGTTGCCGATGTGCGGATACGTGAGCGTCACGATCTGCTGGCAATAGCTGGGGTCGGTGAGGATTTCCTGGTAGCCGGTCATGGAGGTGTTGAACACCGTTTCGCCGGCTGTGGAGCCGGCGGCCCCAATCGAAGTGCCGAGAAAGACCGTGCCGTCTGCGAGCGCCAGTATGGCGGGCGGGAAGGTTCCCTTGAGAGACAAAAGCACTGGGTTCTCCGGATGGATGACGCCCAAAGCGAACCAAGATTCCCGAAAACAGGTTTTCGGGAGGTTGCGGCTTTCGTCGAAAGATTGACTTGCGTGCGCTGTGGGCGGGGTATGAGCGGGAAAGCCGCTGATTATAACCGGGCGTTATTCACGTTTCTACCGATGCTGCGCTCGCGTGGAGGCAAATTGCAGCGGCTGCCGCCACGTTGAGCGACTCCTCGCCGCCCGGCTGCGCGATGCGGATGCGGTGGCCGGCACGTGCTTCCAGCGCCACCGAGACGCCCTGCCCTTCATGACCCATCAGCCATGCGCACGGATAAGGCAATTCCGCACGATGCAGCCAGTCGCCCTGGTGCGAGCTGGTGGCGATCATCGGCACGGTCAGCGCATCGAGCACGTCGGCTTCGACGCCTTCGATCAGCTGCAGCCCAAAGTGCGCACCCATGCCGGCGCGCAACACCTTCGGCGCCCACAGCGCGGCGGTACCCTTGAGTGCGACGATCTGCGTGAAGCCGAACGCCCCGGCGCTGCGCAGGATCGACCCGACATTGCCTGCGTCCTGCAGGCGATCGAGAACGACGGTCGGCGCGTCGGGTATTAGGTCGGGACGCATCGGCAGATGCAGCACAAAACCCATCGGCGCCGGTGATTCGAGCCCGCTGACGCCGGCCAGTAGCGCGTCGGCGACGATCACCGTCTTGTCTGCCACCTCCGCCGCTTCGGCCCACTCGAAACGCGACATGGCCCAGAACGACTCCGAGAAAACAGCCATCGCCGGCCGCACGGCGCGCGCCATCGCAGCGCGGCAAAGATGGTCGCCTTCGAGCCAGATGCGCCCGAGCTTGCGGTACGCGCCCGGGTCCTGCGCCAGCTTGCGCAATTCCTTGAGCAGCGGGTTGTCGCGCGAGCTGATGACGGTGGGTTCAGAAATAGTCATTGTTGTACCCAAACCTGGCATTGGACACCGTCACTGCCGGTCAGCGTGACGCCGATCGGATCCGGCAAATTCACTGAAGTCGCCTGCGCCGCCATCCGGGCAAAAGCCGCAGCCACCGGGCTGAACGAGCGCCGGTGGTGGTAACAGGCGCCATGCAGGATCAGGGCTTCGAGGTGCTCGCGCGTTCCGTAGCCCTTATGACCGGCAAAACCGTATTGCGGAAATTCGTCGTGCAGCGCCTGGCAAAGCTTGTCGCGGTAAACCTTGGCGATGATCGATGCGGCGGAAATCGCCTTCACGCGCGAATCGCCCTTGACGATGGCTTCGGCGAGCACGTCGAGTTTCGGCAGGCGGTTGCCGTCGACCAGCACCTTCGCGGGCTTCAGCCGCAGGCCTTCAACCGCGCGTTGCATCGCGATCATGGTCGCCTGCAGGATGTTGTGGGTGTCGATTTCCTCGACCGTGGCCTGCGCGATCGAACAGCACAGCGCGCGCTCCAGAATCCGCTCGTTCAGGCGCTCGCGTTGCAAGGCGGTCAGCGTCTTGGAATCGGCCAGTCCGCGGATGGGACGGCGGTCGTCCAGGATCACGGCGGCGGCAACGACCGGCCCGGCCAGCGGGCCGCGACCGGCCTCGTCCACGCCCGCGAGCAAACCGGGCGAGTCCCAGAGCAGGGCCGCCTGCTCAGCCTTCAAGAACGTTCTGGATCGCATCGGCGCACAAGGTGGGCGTGTCGCGCCGCAGTTCGTCGTGCAGCAAGGCAAAACGTTGCTGCAGGGCGGCGACTTTCTCGGGCGTGCGAAACCAGTCGAGCGTGGCCTCCGCCAGCGCGGCCGGTGTCGCGGCTTCCTGCAGCAGTTCGGGCACGACGAATTCGCGGCACAGGATATTCGGCAGCCCAACCCACGGTTGCAGCTGCTGGCGATGCATGAGATGCCAGGAGACGCGATTCATGTTGTAGGCGATGACCATTGGCCGCTTGAACAGCGCCGCTTCGAGCGTCGCGGTGCCGCTGGCGATCAGCGTGGCATCGCAGGCGGCCAGCACGGTGTGCGACTGCCCGTCGACCAGGTCGACATGGCCGGCAATTTCGCTCGCCTGCAACAGCGCTTCGAGCTCGGCGCGCAGACCGGGAATCACCGGCGCCACGAAGCGGACGTCGGGCATCTGCTGGCGCATCAGCGCGGCCGCAGCGAAGAACCGGGCGGCCAGAGCACGCACTTCGGAGCGCCGGCTGCCGGGCAAAAGCGCGACGACGGGCGCGTCTGCCGGCAATCCGAGCGCGATGCGGGCCGCAGCGCGATCCGGCACCTGCGGAATCACGTTCGCGACCGGATGGCCGACGTAAGTTCCGGCAACGCCCTGTTCCGCCAGGATCGCCGGCTCGAACGGAAAGATGCACAGCACGTGATCGGCCGCCGCACGGATCTTCTCGATGCGGTCGGCGCGCCACGCCCAGATCGACGGACAGACGAAATGCACGGTCTTGATGCCGCGTCCGCGCAGTCCGGCTTCGAGGTCGAGGTTGAAATCGGGCGCGTCGACGCCGATGAAAAGATCGGGCCACTCGCGCAACAGGCGGGCCTTGAGCTTGCGGCGGATACCGGCGATTTCGGCGTAGTGGCGCAAGACCTCGACATAGCCGCGCACTGCCAGCTTCTCTTGCGGCCACCAGCTCTCGAATCCGCGAGCGAGCATCTGGGGACCGCCAATGCCGGCGGTTTCGGCGCCGGGCCAGCGTGCGCTCAACCCATCGAGCAACAGCCCGGCCAGCAGATCGCCCGAAGGCTCGCCGGCGACCAGCGCAAAGCGCCGCTTGTCTTCCGTCGACACCATCGCCTCAGCGCGCGATGCCGCGTGTGCTGCTGCCAAGGAAATCGCTCATCAGCGCGACGTCGCCTGCCGACTCCGGCACTTCGAGCGCAAGCTCGTCGATGGCAGCGCGCGCGTCTTCCAGCGTGCGGCCCTGGCGATAAAGCAACTTGTGCATCTGTTTGACGGCCCCGATTCGCGCCGCCGAAAACTCGCGACGGCGCAAGCCGACCTGATGGAAGCCCCGAACCTGCAGCGGATTGCCGTCGACCAGCATGAACGGCGGCACATCCTGCGACACCGCGCTCGCAAACCCGACCATCGCGTGCGCGCCGACCTTCACGAACTGATGAATGCCGGTCAGTCCGCCGATCAACACCCAGTCGCCAAGCTCCACGTGGCCCGCCAACGTCGTGTTGTTGGCCAGCGTGGTGTGGTTGCCGACGCGGCAGTCATGAGCGATGTGCGTGTACGCCATGATCCAGTTGTCGTCGCCGACACGCGTCACGCCGCCGGCGCCCGGCACGCCCAGATTGAAGGTGCAGAACTCGCGGATCGTGTTGCGGTCGCCGATGATCAGCTCAGTCGGCTCTCCGGCGTATTTCTTGTCCTGCGGCACGGCGCCGAGCGACGAAAACTGGAAGATGCGGTTATCACGCCCGATCGTCGTGCGGCCCTCGATCACGCAGTGCGACGCGACGGTCGTTCCGGCAGCGATCGTCACGTGCGGCCCGATGACCGAAAACGGCCCCACGGTCACTGTCGGATCGATCTGCGCCA
>JAQGMX010000045.1 GCA_028292145.1 Variovorax sp. | reverse complement strand
ATGTCCGCACGCAACCGATCCTTTCCATGAACGCCGCACCGCCGACCAAGGCCGCGACCCTGCACGACGTCGCGAAAGCCGCCGGGGTTTCTCTCATCACCGCGTCTCGCGCGCTGAGCAACCCCGGGGTCGTTTCGGCGAAGACGATCGCGAAGGTCCGCGCCGCAGCCGACGCGACCGGCTACATACCCAACCTGCTCGCCGGCGGGCTGAAGTCCAGGCGCAGCCTTCTGGTCGCGGGTGTCGTTCCGGCGCTAGCGGTCTCGCAGTTCCTGCCGACGGTGCAATGCCTGACGACCGAGCTGGCCGCCGCCGGCTACCAGTTCATCCTCGGCCAGACCGCGTACGACGCCGAAGTCGAGAGCGCCGTGCTCAACGCCATGATCGGCCGGCAGCCGGACGGCATCGTCGTCACCGGACTGGTCGAATCGCAGAAAGCGCGCGAGCGGCTGCAACGCTCGGGTATTCCGGTGGTGGAAACCTGGGACCTGAGCGACAACCCGATCGACATGCTGGTCGGCTTCTCGCATGCCCATGTGGGCGCCGAAGTCGGCCGCTACTTCCTGAAAAAAGGTTGGCAGCACATCGGCATCGCCAGCGGCAACGACCATCGGGCGCGCCTGCGGCGCGACGGCTTCCATGCGGCGCTGGGCCGCGAAGTGCCGACGGCTTTCGTCCCTGCGCCCAGCAGCCTCGAACTGGGCCGGCGCGCGTTGTCTGATCTGCTGGCGCAAGACGCGAAGCTCGACGCCGTCTGCTGCAGCTCCGACCAGTTGGCGCACGGCGTGATGGTCGAAGCCGCCTCTCGAGGTCTGCGCATTCCCGAAGACCTCGCCGTCTGCGGATTCGGCAATGCGGACTTCGGCGCGCACATGCTGCCGTCGATCTCGACCGTCCACGTCGACGGTCCCGAAATCGGCCGTCTGGCTGCCCGACTGATCATCGACCGCTGCCGCGGCGTGCCGATCGCGCAGCGGGTGATCGACGTCGGCTTCCGGATGATCGAGCGGCAGTCGACGGCGACTTGAAGCGCAATCAGTCGGCGCGGATGTTGCGCTCCCTGATGATCTTTCCCCAATACGCCGTGTCTTTTGCCACCAGCGCCGCGAGCGCCTCCGGCCCCAGATAGCGCGGCTCGATGCCGAGCGTGTCGGCGCGCTTCTTCGTCTCCGGCTGGGCCAGCGCCTGCTTGACGCTCTCCGACAGCTTCGCGATCACGTCCGGCGGCGTGCCGGCGGGCGCGAACAGTCCGACCCAGGCTTCCAGTTCGAAGCCCGGCAGGCCGGCCTCGGCGGTGGTCGGCACGTCGGGCAGCATCGGATGGCGTGTCTTGCTGGTCACGGCCAGCGCGCGCAGCTTGCCGGTCTGCAGATGGCCGATGACCGATGGCGGCGTGGTGATGAAGACTTCGACCTGTCCGCCGAGCACGTCCTGGATCGCCGGACCGGAGCCTTTGTACGGCACGTGCGTCATCTCGGTCTGCGTCGTCTGGTCGAACAGCTCGGTGCCGACGTGCGACAACGAACCGTTGCCCTGCGATGCGTAATTCACCTTGCCCGGGTTCTGCTTGAGGTAGGCGATGAACGATTTCAGGTCCTTGACCGGCAGCGACGGGTTCACGGTGATCACGTTGGTCGCCGCCGCGATCAGCGCGACCGGCACCAGGTCTTTCGGGTCCCAGGGCAGCTTGGCGAACATCGCTGGATTGCCGACGTGGTACGCCGAATACGAGGCCAGCAGCGTGTAGCCGTCCTTCGGCGCGCGGGCCACCATCTGGTAGGCGATGTTGCCGCTCGCGCCGCCCCGGTTGTCGACCAGAACCGCCTGGCCGAGCAGCCGCGCCATCGGGTCGGCCGCGAGGCGCGCGGAAGAATCGACGACGCCGCCGGGCGGGTTGGGCACGACGATAGTGATCGGTTTGGTGGGGAATCCGGCGGCGGATTGCGCCATGACGGAGGTTGCGGCGAAGGATGCACACAGTGCGAGCGATGAAAGCGAAACAGCGCACAGCGTGCGGCGGCGGAAAATCATGGTTTTGGCTCGGGATTGATGTTGTGACGATTCTTGCGAAGGAACTTGCGCCGGGCAACCTCGTTTCCTATTACCCGAGTGAGGCTCGCGGCGACGTCTTACGCAGCCGCACGGTCGGCGCGGTCGTTTTGCAACGCACGCTCGACATTCCCGCGCCCCCTGCCCGGTTGCTGGCCGACTGGGAAAGGGAGACATCGCAGCAGCTGCGCCTCGAATCCGGCGACGTCGAATCGCTTCCGCTGCCCCGCGCCCGGCTGCGCTGGCCGGACTACAAGGCGTGCGTGCGGGCGGTGTCGGAATGGACCGCGACGCTCGCGCCCGGCCTGGGCGACGTGCTGGCCGATGCCGACATCGCGCTCATGACCTGCCGCGGCGCGCGCTACCACCACGACGGCGCGCAATACGGCGGGGCCGCGTTCTGCAATCTTTTCCTCAGCGAAGACAAAGGGCTCGACCTGCATTTTCCGGGGACCGGGCAACGCATTCCGCTGGTCAGGGGCACGGCGGTCGTGTTCGACACCGGCCAGCCGCATGCGGTCATCGACCGGCGCAGCAGCGGCTTTTCCGTGGACGATTTCCCTGCCGAGCGCGACTGCGGCCTTGTCTTCCTCACCTGGGAACTGCCGGTGGAGAACGACGCGGTTGCCTCGGCTCTGGGCATCGCCTTCGACGTCGAGCCGGCCTTGGCGCTGCGGACCGACGCTGCGCAGGTTCTTGTGAACGGCAAGCGCGCCGAGGTCTGCGCGGCATCCGGCCGCTGGATGCCGGTCGACTGATGCGCAACCGCAAAGTCTTCACTTACCAGATGAACGCCGTGCTCGCCTACCTCACCGACAACTGCTGCCATGACCAGCATTGCGGCCCGAGCTGCGCATGCGCGACGCCCGCATGCTGACCGCGATCCTGATCTTCATCGTCACCCTCGTGCTGGTGATCTGGCAACCGCGCGGCCTGGGCATCGGCTGGAGCGCCTCTTTCGGCGCGCTGGCCTTCGTGATGGCGGCGGTCGCGGCCAGCCTCGCGATGCTGATGCTCTACGTCCGCCGCGAGATTCCGGCGACCTACGACGCGGCGCAACTGAAGGCGCCCGCCGAGGCGATCCGCCGTGGCTGCGCGCGGCCCGGTCATCGCGACGGGAAAAGTGCTGCGCGGCGCGCCGTGGCAGATCGTCGTCTTCTCGCTCGGCATGTATCTGGTCGTCTACGGATTGCGCAACGCCGGGTTGACCGACCATGTCGCGTCGCTGCTGAACGTTTTCGCGCAGGGCGGCATCTGGGGCGCGGCGATGGGCACAGGCTTTCTCACGGCGCTTCTCTCGTCGGTGATGAACAACATGCCGACCGTGCTGATCGGCGCGCTCTCGATCGACGCGTCGGGCGCGACCGGCGTGGTGAAGGAAGCGATGGTCTACGCCAACGTCATCGGCTGCGATCTCGGCCCGAAGATCACGCCCATCGGCAGCCTCGCCACGCTGCTCTGGCTGCATGTGCTGGCAAAAAAGGGCACGACGATCGGCTGGGGCTACTACTTCAAGGTCGGCATCGTGCTGACTGTCCCCGTGCTCTTCTTCACGCTGGCCGCGCTGGCGCTGCGGCTGAGCGTGGGCTGAATCACGCTCCGACTGACGAAACGACAAACCTCATGACCGACATCACGATCTATCACAACCCCGCCTGCGGCACCTCGCGCAACGTGCTCGCGCTGATCCGCAATTCCGGCACGGAACCGACCGTGATCGAATACCTGAAGAGTCCGCCGGACCGCGCGACGCTGGAACGGCTGATCGCCGCCATCGGCTCCCCGGTGCGCGACGTCATGCGCCAGAAAGGCACGCCCTTCGACGCGCTCGGCCTGTCCGATCCGAAGTGGACCGACGCGCAGCTGATCGACTTCATGCTGCAGCACCCAATCCTCATGAATCGCCCGATCGTCGAGACGCCGCTCGGCACCCGGCTGTGCCGGCCGTCGGAAGCGGTGCTGGCAATTCTTCCGTAATCACTGGTGAATACCCCAATGCCGCTGCAGGCTGATTGAAAGCTTCGCCGCCTAGTATTTCCGTAAACAACACAGTTACAACGGAGACACCATGGCACGCGCATCCTCAGCCCTCTCAATTTCACGCCGCAACGCCCTCTTCGCCGGCCTGCTCGGCCTCGCGGTTTCCCTCTCCGGCTGCGGCAGTTTCGGCGGCAAGCCGGCGCCGGCCGAGATCAGCGTCATGACCTCGGGCGGCTTCACCGCCGCCTACAACGACCTGCGCCCGGACTTCGAGAAGCGCACCGGCCACACGGTAAAGACAGCGTATGGCGCTTCGATGGGCAATGCGAGCGACTCGATCCCCAGCCGGCTCGGCCGCGGCGAGCCAGCGGATGTCGTGATCCTGGCGCGCTCGGCACTCGACGCGCTGGCCAAGGACGGCAAAGTGGTCCAGGGCAGCCAGGTCGATCTGGTGCGCTCGGCCATCGGCTTCGCCGTGAAGAAAGGCGCGCCGCGACCGGACATCAGCACTGTCGATGCGCTCAAGCGCACGCTGATCGCTGCGCCGTCGATCGCCTATTCGGCCAGCGCCAGCGGCACCTACTACGAGACCGAGATGCTCAAGAACCTCGGCATCGAGGACCAGGTCAAGCCCAAGAGCAAGCGCATCCTGAGCGAGCGTGTCGGCACGGTGGTGGCGCGCGGCGACGCAGCGCTCGGGTTGCAGCAGGTCAGCGAACTGATGCCGATCGAAGGCATCGACTACATCGGCCCGCTGCCGGCTGAAGTGCAGCGCGTGACGGTGTTTTCGGCCGGTGTCGCCACCGGGTCGAAGCATCCGGACGCAGCGCGTGAACTGATCCGCTACCTCAACTCCCCCGCCGCCGCACCAGCCATCGCGAAGACCGGGCTCGAACCGCTGACGGCACGCTGAAGATGGAACTTCCCAGCCTCGAATCGTTGCCGTTCAATATCGTCGACGCGGCGCTCGTCGCCATCGTCGCCCTGAGTCTCTGGCGCGGCTGGCGGAGAGGCTTCGTCGTCGGCGTCGTCGAGCTTGCGTGCCTCGCCGGCAGTCTGCTGGCGGCGTTCTTCGCGGCACCGCTCCTCGGTAATACGCTCGACAACAACCGGTTGTTGATGGAACCCTGGGCTTCGCCGGCGGCCTTCCTGCTGGTTTTCATCGTGGCGCAGATCGCGATCGGCAGTCTGGCGCGTCTCGTCGTCCGACCCATCTATCCGGGGACGACGGCGCGCAAGGTCGATCGCTTCCTCGGCATCCTGCCCGGCGCGGCCAACGGCGTGATCAACGCGATGGTCGTGGCCGTGCTGCTCACGGCGTTGCCGTTGACCGACGCGATCACCAAGGCGTCGCAGGACAGCGAAGGGATCGCGAAGCTCGGCGTTCCTGCCGAATGGCTGGAGC
>JAQGMX010000503.1 GCA_028292145.1 Variovorax sp. | reverse complement strand
GCAGAAGCACGCTGTTGCCGGTCGATTCAGCGATGTGGAGATGGAACCGCCGGTCGGCCGCCTCGTTGAGCGTCTTGTCGTCCATGTGCCGGCGCATGTCGGCCAGGGCTTCAAAGATGCGGTCGAGATCGGAGTCCTTGCGTGTTTCTGCCGCGACAGACGCGATTTCGGATTCGATTAGGCAACGCGCACGCAGCAACTCGAACGGACCCGGACCGGAGGCCGGCATGAATTCGGATCCTGCGGCTGTGCGGGCGGACGGCTGGAGCACATAGGCGCCAGAGCCGCCGCGTACCTCGACCTGCCCTTGAAGCTCGAGCGCAATGATGGCTTCGCGCACCGAGGTTCTGCTGACTTCGAAGTGGTCGGCCAGTGCGCGCTCGGAAGGCAGGCGTTCGCCGGCACCAATGCCCTTTTCCGCCAGCACTTGGGAAATCTGTGCGGCCAACCGCAGATAAGGCCGGTCGACGGCGACCGACTCTTCAGGTGGGGTTGAAGCGGTGGCGGAGGACGAGATAAGCGCGAGTTTCATGGTGGTTTCCAAGGAGTTGACGAAGAGCTCATGGCACCTCCCCGGTTGACCAAATCTAATTGGTAAACCAAAAATACGATTAATGGTTTACCACTATGGTTGTAATGGCGGCCACCCATAGACTCCTTTCCAGTTTTCGCCGACTTTGTCACTGCCACTTCCATGTCCACGCTCATGCCCCCTGCCTTATCCGTTTTGAATCGACACACTTTGGCGGACGGCCGCCTTGGCGCTGCTGCAGCGGTTGAGTTGCCCACATACGATCGCGCAGCCTTGGTTCCAGGTGTCGTTCACCTCGGCCTGGGCGCGTTTCACCGCGCTCATCAGGCGCTGGTGTTCGATCGCCTGCTTCAGGGCGGCGACAGGCGCTGGGGCGTGGTGGGCGTGGCCATGCGCAGCACCGAACTGGCCGATTCGCTGGCTGCGCAGGACGGTCTCTACGCGGTGCAGATCGCCGACCAGGACGGCGCTCGCTGGCAAGTCTCGGGTTCGCTTTTGCGCACCTGCGTGGCTGGACGCGAGCCTCAAAGCGTCGTCGATGCGTTAGCTGCAGCCACCACACGCTGGGTCACGCTCACCGTCACCGAGAAGGGCTACGGCGAACCGCTAGCCAAGTTGCTGGTGGACGGCCTGGCGGCACGCCGCGCAGCGGCTCAAGGTGGTCTGACCATTGCATCGTGCGACAACCTTTCTCACAACGGATTGAAGCTCCAGAAGCTATGTCTGGACGAGGCAGCACGCCGCAGCGACCCTTTTTTGACAGCCTGGATCGAAACACGTTGCGCTTTCCCCAACAGCATGGTCGACCGCATCGTGCCGGCTGCCACCCAACAACAACGCTCGGATGCCGCAGTGGCGCTGGGCGTGCAGGACCACGGGGCCCTGGCCACCGAAGCATTTTGGGAGTGGGTGATCGAACGCCGCTTTGCCGACCCGGCAGACGCCGACGTTCTGGCTGCCGTGGGCGTCACGGTGGTGGATGACGTCAAGCCTTTCGAAGACGCCAAGTTGCGCATGCTCAACGGAAGCCACACCGCACTGGCCTTGATTGGTGCCGTGCAGGGTTGGCCGACCGTGTCGGACGGCGTGGCGATCCCGGCAATCCGGGACTTCGTGCACCGCTACATGACCCGCATGGTCATGCCGCTGCTGAAGCGTCCCGGCGGCGGCGCCTACCGCGACGCACTGCTGGCGCGCTTCGCCAACCCAGCGCTTCGCCACCGCGTGCATCAGATCGCCAGCGACAGCTCGCTGAAGATTCCGCTGCGCTGGGGACCGACGCTGCGCGAATCGCTGGCAGCAGGGCAGGGCGTCGAGCCGCTGGCCTTGGCCACCGCCGTCTGGTTTAGATACCTGCAAGGCGTTGACGAGCAGGGCCAGACCTATGAGATCGCCGATCCGCGAGGTGTCGCATTGCAGGAAATCGCCAAGCGCCATCCAAACGATGCCGTCGGCACGGTGCAAGCCTTGCTGGCGGTGACCGAGGCATGGGACGCCGACCTCGCGATTGACGAGCGCTGGATGTCACGCGTTGTGCATTGGCTTGAACGCATCCAAGCCTCGAATGTCGACACCGCGCTGGCCGAACTCGCAGCACTCGAAGAACGAACCTGAACAGAAAAACCCATTGCCATGAACCCTTTCGATACACCCGCCATCACCGACCAGGTCGCATTGGTCACCGGCGCAAATGCCGGCATGGGCCTGGCCATCGTCCGTGCCCTGCTCGACGCCGGTTACCGGGTCGCCGCTACAGATTTGCGCACCGATGCCGTGGCCGAAGCCATGGCGAGCCACGGCGACCGACTGGCCTGCTTCGTCATGGACGTGAGCGACTCAGTGCAGGTGCGGGCGGTGTGTCGTGAGGTCGAGGCGCATTTCGGTCGCATCGACGTCTGCGTCAACAATGCGGGCTTCCTGGCCTATGCCAACTGTGAGCAGACCACGCCCGAGCTCTGGCACAAGACGCTGCGCGTGAACCTCGACGGTGTGTTCTTCGTGAGCCAGAGCGTGGCGCCGGGCATGAAGGCACGTGGCTTCGGCCGCATCGTCAATATGGCGTCTTTCGGTGCCAAGACCGGTGGCTTGTCCCCCGTGCCGGCGTACGCTGCCAGCAAAGGTGGCGTGATCTCTCTGACCTTCAGTTTCGCGCGCGAGTACGCTGCCTTCGGCGTCACCTGCAATGCGCTGGCCCCGACCTTCGTCAAGACGCAGATGCTGACCGATCAGGTGAGTCCCGAGCGCCAGGCCGAACTGCGCGCCAAGATTCCGGTCGGTCGCTTCTGCGAGCTGGAGGAACTGGCCCACAGCGTGCTGTTCCTGGCGCATCCGCTGAGCGGCTTCATCACCGGCGAGGTGCTCGATCTGAACGGAGGGTTGCAGTTCGATTGATCTCTTTCGAGATCGAGTCTTGTTCGTTCATATACAAGAAAACGAGGCAACTCCATAGAGGAGCAGTACCTGCAGAGACGGCAGGCTAAGAATACTGGTTGCCGTGGCGCCTGAGATTGCAAACAGGCTGGTC
>JAQGMX010000447.1 GCA_028292145.1 Variovorax sp. | reverse complement strand
TCGGCGGCCTTGATGTCCCAGGTGCCGTTGACCAGCAGGAAGTCCTGGAAGACGGCGCGGATCGTTTCGAGGTAGTAATCGGCGTCCATATCCAGGACGGCGTTGTATTCGTCGTAGAACTTGCGGTGCGCTTCGACGCTGGCGTCGTCACCCTTGATCAGGTCCTTGAAGTAGTCGTAATGGCTCGTCGCGTGCCTGTCGGGGTTCATCGCCACGAAACCGGTGTGCTGCAGGAAGCCGGGATACACGCGGCGACCGGCGCCAGGGAAGTTCTTCGGCACCGGGTAGATTACGTTGCTCTCGAACCACTCGTAGCTCTTGTTCATCGCCAGGTTGTTCACGGCGGTCGGCGACTTGCGGGCATCGATCGGGCCGCCCATCATCGTCATCGACAGCGGCGTCTGCTCGCCGCGGCTGGCCATCAGCGATACCGCAGCCAGCACCGGCACGGTCGGCTGACAGACGCTGATCACGTGGCAGTTGCCGTATTTGGTCTGCAGGTGGCGGATGAACTCCTCGACGTAGTGGATGTAGTCGTCGAGGTGGAACGAACCTTCGGCGACCGGCACGGTGCGCGCGTTCTTCCAGTCGGTGATGTAGACCTTGTGGTCCTGCAGCATGGTGCGGACGGTGTCGCGCAGCAGCGTGGCGTAGTGGCCCGACAGCGGTGCGACGATCAGCACCACCGGCTGCGCCTTAAGCGTCTTCAGCGTGTCCGGTTCGTCGGTGAAGCGCTTGAACCGTCGCAGCTCGCAGAACGGCTTGTCCAGCGCGATGGCTTCCTGGATGACCACGTCATCATTGCCGACCTTCACGGACTTGATGTCGAACTCAGGCTTTTCGTAGTCCTTGCCCAGACGGAAAAGCAGGTCGTAGCCCGCGGCCATGCGCTGAGCCATCGGCAGCTTCGATAGCGGGGAGGTTTCGTTGCTGTAGAGCTTGGCGGCTGCCTGGGCAAAGTCGGTCAGCGGTTCCATGAGGGACCGCTGGGCTTCGTAAATCTGGTAGAGCATCGTGGCGGACCCTGGTTGGTAAGGGATATCGGAGTTCCGAAAATTCAAAAGCACTGAGCATCGGTCGCAATGCTGCAGTGCAATATATCAATAGATCCGCTATTTTTCGTAGGGACGAATCCCTACTCTGCGTCCTAGACGACCTTGGCGATGCTCTGGCAGACGTAGTCGATGTTCTTGCTGTTCAGCGCGGCGACGCACATCCGGCCCGTGTCGGTGCCGTAAACGCCGAACTCGCTGCGCAGCCGGACCATCTGGTCCTTCGTCAGCCCGGAGTAGCTGAACATGCCGATCTGCTTCGTGATGAAGCTCATGTCCTGCGCGACGCCGGCGGCTTTCAGGCCGTCGACCAGTTTCTGGCGCATCGCCTTGATGCGGGTGCGCATCTCGCCGAGTTCCTGCTCCCACACCGCGCGGCGGGCCGGGTCGTTCAGGACTGCGGCCACGACGGCGCCGCCGTGGATCGGCGGGTTGCTGTAGTTGGTGCGGATCGCGATCTTGAGCTGCGACAGCACGCGGCCGGCTTCTTCCTTGTCCGTGCAAAGCACCGACAGCGCGCCAACGCGCTCGCCGTACAGGCTGAAACTCTTCGAGAACGAAGTCGAGACGAAGAAGGTCAGGCCGGCGTCGACGAACTTGCCGATCACGGCGCCGTCTTCCTGGATGCCGTTGCCGAAACCCTGGTAGGCCATGTCGAGGAAGGCGATGAGGTTCTTCGACTTCACTGCGGCGACGACCTGATCCCACTGCGCGGCGGTGATGTCGTAGCCGGTCGGGTTGTGGCAGCAGGCGTGCAGCACGACGATCGTGTTGGCGGCGGCTGTATTCAGCGCGCCCAGCATCGCGTCGAAATCGACGCCGCGCTTGGCCGCGTCGTAATACGGATAGCTTTCGACCGTGAAACCGGCGTTGGTGAACAGCGCGCGGTGGTTTTCCCAGCTCGGATCGCTGATCAGCACCTTGGCATCGGGCTGGAGCTTTTTCAGGAAATCGGCGCCGACTTTCAGGCCGCCGGTGCCGCCGATGGCCTGCACGGTCGCGACCCGGCCGGAAGTCACGGCTTCGCTGTCGGCGCCGAAAACCAGGCCCTTGACGGCGTTGTCATAGGCGGCGATGCCGTCGATCGGCAGGTAGCCGCGGGCGCTCGGCACCTTCATCATGTCTTCTTCGACCGCCCGGACGCAGGCCAGCAGCGGCAGCTTGCCGTTGTCGTCGTAATAGACGCCGACGCCGAGGTTGACCTTTTTGGGGTTGCTGTCGGCGGCGTATTGCTCGTTGAGACCCAGGATCGGATCGCGTGGCGCCATCTCGACGGCGGTGAACATAGACATGAAAAAGTCCTCAGGATGAATCGGATCGTGAGCGGGCAACTGGCCGCTGGCTAAGAGCCTGACGCTGTATTAGGCTTTCAGGTTGCCTTGAATTTTAACGATCGCGCGTCAACTGCAACCGATTGCCCACGGACACCCTCATGCCGCCTATCTCTGAAGTGATTTCCCATGTACCCGGTGAAGGCGCAGACGCCGATGGCCCCAACGTGCCCTCGAAGGAGGGGAAGTTCGTCACCTATCCGGGTTCGCCGTTCGAGCTGTTCCAGCCGTATCCGCCTGCGGGCGACCAGCCGACGGCCATCGAGGGCCTGGTCGAAGGCGTCGAAAACGGCGAGGTTTTCCAGACGCTGCTGGGCGTGACCGGCTCCGGCAAGACCTTCACGATGGCCAACGTCATCGCGCGCATGGGCCGTCC
>JAQGMX010000425.1 GCA_028292145.1 Variovorax sp. | reverse complement strand
GCGGCAACGCCGGCGCGCGCGACGCGCTCAAGGTGCGCCAGCGCATCGTCCCGGCCGTGCCACTGACGGTGCAGCAGGCGACGCTGGTGCAGGTCGACGGCAGCTTCGCCATCGACGTCGCGCCGCCGGCCGACGCCCTGCCCGCCAGCGGCGACAAGCGCGGCGGACTGAAGATGTCGCTGCAACCACTCCTGGCAGACGGCCTGCCAGGCGTGCGCGACTGGTTCGCCAACTACCCGTTCGCCTGCCTGGAGCAGAAAACCAGCCGATCGATCGGCCTGCGCGACGCCAAGTTGTGGCAGACGGTCGTGGCGCAGTTGCCCGGCTACCTCGACAGCGACGGCCTGGCCAACTACTTCCCGCCGCGCGACGGCGAGGCCAACCGCGGCAGCGACACCCTGACCGCGTATTTGCTCGCCGCAACGCACGAAGCCGCTGGTATCGACCCGGCCTTCGCGCTGACCGAAGAAGCGCGTGCGCCGATGGAAGCCGGACTGATCGCTTTCGTAGAAGGCCGCATCCAGCGCGAATTCTGGAGCCCGCGCAAGGATCTGGACGTGCGCAAGCTCGCCGCGCTCGAAGCGCTGTCGCGCTACGGCAAGGCGCGCGGCAGCATGACGGCAAGCATCGCCATCGCGCCCAACCAGTGGCCGACCGGCGCCGTCATCGACTGGCTGCAGATCCTGAAACGTGTCGCCGACGTGCCGCAGCGCCAGCAGCGCCTCGATGAAGCAGGCAACGTGCTGCGGGCACGGCTGTCGTTCCAGGGCACCAAGGTCGTCTTCAGCACCGAGCAGGACGACCACTGGTGGTGGCTGATGACCAACGGCGACGTGAACTCCGCCCGCCTGTTGCTGGCCGTCATGGACGACCCGGCGTGGAAAGACGACATCGGCAAGCTGGCCGGCGGTTTCATCGGGCGGCAGAAGAACGGCGCCTGGCAGACGACGACCGCGAATCTCTGGGGTGGACTGGCGCTGGAGCGGTTCTCGAAGACATTCGAGAGCACGCCCGTTGCCGGGATCACCACGGCGACATTGCGTCAGCCCGCAGCAGGCGAGCCGATGACAACACCGCGCACGGCAATCGTCGACTGGAGCAAGGCCGAGCGTTCGATGTTCCTGCCCTGGAAATCGCCGGCCAGGGAGACACTGACCGTCGCCCACAACGGTGCAGGCAAACCTTGGCTCACGCTGCAGTCGGTCGCTGCCGTGCAGTTGAAGGCGCCCCTCTCCGCCGGCTACGCAATCAAGAAGACGATCACGCCGGTGGAGCAGGCAACAGTCGGCAAATACACGCGCGGCGACGTGCTGCGCGTGACGCTCGAAGTCAACGCCAGCGCCGACATGACCTGGGTCGCGATCACCGATCCGATCCCCGGCGGCGCGACCATCCTCGGCAGCGGCCTGGGCCGCGATTCGCAGATCGCGACGCAGGGCGAGAAAAAGCCGGGCAACCTCGGCATCGGCACGCCGGCTTTCGAGGAGCGCAGCTTCGAATCCTTCCGCAGCTACTACGACTACCTGCCCAGGGGCACGGTGAAGATGGAATACACCGTGCGCCTCAACAACGTCGGCGACTTCGCGCTGCCGCCGAGCCGGGTCGAGGCGATGTATGCGCCGGAGATATTCGGGGAGATGCCGAATGCGCGGGTGAAGGTGGAGGCGGCGAGGTAGCCGGCGTCAGACTTCCGTGGTTTGCATGGTTCGCGCACGCAGCCCGGTGCCCGGAATCAGCGCCGAGCTTTCGCCGTCCCCCAGGTCGAGCACGGTGTGCGGCAACTGCGCTGCGACCTGCGTCGTTGCAGGCACCGTCATGGGCGCCGTGGTGGGCCCCATCGTCGGCGCCGTGGTGGGCCCCGTCACCTGCGCGCTCGCCGGCGTATTCGACCAGCCGTTGCTCTGGATCGCATTCGTCGCCACCTCGGCAAAGTGGTTGGCGCCGAGCATCACCGGCGGCAGCGCGGCGTACATCGGGGCGGACAGAACCGTGTTTGCGACCTGCCCCAGGAACTGCGCCGCGGGCGGATTCAGCCCGGCTGCGGTCGCGCCCTGAACCACGGCCTGCTTGGCTGCGTTGATTCCCGAGAATCCGGTCGTGAGAAGCACCTGTTCACCCAAACCGCTCGGCGTAAAAAGACTTTGGACCGCTCCGAGCGTGCCCGTTGCGACATCGCCTGGGAACGCCCCCACCCGGGCCAGAGCATTGCCGGCCTGAGAAGTCCAGGTGGCGGCGTCGAGCTGCGTGTAGATGTTCCTCCAGTCGTTATGCGCCAGCAGGAGTGCCGGGCCGTCCATGCCGTTGCGTTGGTCGAAATAGCGTAACGTCGCTCCCGTCAATGCACCGGCTGCGACGCCACCGCCGGCCGAGAGCACTGTATCGTCGGCCTTCCTGGCTGCCGTGCCGCCGAATGATTCCGTCACCGGTGTTACGGCGGTCCGTAGGAGGTTTCGCACCGTATAGCTCTGCAGCCCCAAAGCGCTGTAAGCGGCCTGCGTGATTAGACCTGGGCTTCCTTGCTGGAGCGCCTGCTGCATG
>JAQGMX010000420.1 GCA_028292145.1 Variovorax sp. | reverse complement strand
CAGGATCGCCCAGCTCATGATCCAGAGCGCGCGCTCGATGCGGTTCGACAGCGAGAAGCTGGGTCCGTCGCCTTTCTGATTGAAGCGCTCGGCGTCCAGAGGTTGCAATGCCATGGTGTATTTTTCCTATTTTTAGCGGGTGCGGCTTTTCATGGCACGTTCGACTTCGCGCTTGCCTTCGCGATCCTTGATGGTGTCGCGCTTGTCGTGTTCGGCCTTGCCCTTGGCCAGCGCGATTTCGCACTTCACCTTGCCGGCTTTCCAGTGCAGGTTCAGCGGCACCAGGGTGTAGCCCTTCTGCTCGATCTTGTTCGTGAGCTTGCGGATCTGTTCCCGGTGCAGCAGCAGCTTCTTGGTACGGATCGAATCCGGCGTCGTGTGGGTCGAGGCGCTGCGCAGAGGGTTGATCTGGCAGCCGACGATGAACATCTCGCCGTCGCGGATCATCACGTAGCCGTCGGTCAGCTGCACCTTGCCTTCGCGCAGCGACTTGACCTCCCAGCCTTCCAGCACCATGCCGGCCTCGAAGCGTTCTTCGAAGAAGTAGTTGTACGCAGCCTTCTTGTTGTCGGCGATGCGTGAAGGAGTTTCTTGTTTCTTGGTAGCCATGTCGGTTTTAAGTAAGGGCGCATGGCATCAATACAATCGAATCGCACACACAGTGCAGATTCTATGAAAACCGTTCACAAGTCCGTACTCATCTGGTACAGCGCCGAAGAGATGTACGCGTTGGTCACCGATGTGGCGAAATATCCCGAGTTCCTTCCCTGGTGCGATGCGTCGCGCGTCATCGAGGAGGGCGACAACAGCATGACTGCCGAGATCGGCCTCGCATTCGGCGGCATCCACCAGGGGTTCACCACGCAGAACACCCATGTTCCCGGCCGCGAGGTGCGCCTCAAGCTGGTCAAAGGCCCGTTCTCCAATCTCGACGGCACCTGGAAATTCAATCCGGTCGGCGAAGCCGGCGAGCGCGCCTGTCGCGTCGAGCTCGACCTGACCTACGGTTTCAGCAACTTCGCGCTGCAGGCCATCGTCGGGCCGGTGTTCGACAAGATCGCGTCCAGCCTCGTCGAGGCATTCGTGAAGCGCGCCGAGCAGGTGTACGGCAAGACGTGACCATCGAAGTCACGCTCGCGTATTCGCCGTCGCCGCGCGAGGTGTTCGAAGAGGTGTTGTTGCTCGGCTCGGGCGCAACCGCGAAAGATGCCGTCGTCGCAAGCCGGATCCACATCGAATTTCCCGGGCTCGACTGGCAGGCGATGACGCCGGGCATCTGGGGAAAGGCGTCGGATTGGGACCAACTGCTGGTTGGCGGCGAGCGAATCGAGTTGTGCAGGCCGCTGCTTGTCGACCCGAAAGTCGCGCGGCGCGAACGCTTTCAGAAGCAAGGCAAGCGGGGCACCGGACTTTTCGCACGCCGACGCGAAGGCGGCAAGTCAGGCTACTGAACTGTGCTTCGATCGCCGGAAATCTGAAGCGTTTGATGTGTTACTTGCAGTCGCTGTCGATCACGGTTTGAAGTCGGCGGTTTTCTGAAGCGCGTGCCTTGTCGTCCATGATTTCGCGCTCGCCTTGTGCGTTCAACCGCGCCACGCGGATGCCGCTGTCGAACGTCGCCTTGCCCTGGCGCGCCCGGCTGCAGTTGTCCGCCTTTGCCTTGGCGACCTTCTCGGCCTCGGCTGCCTGCCGGGCCTTTTCTTCGGCCTCGGCCTGTCGGGTCTTTTCTTCGAGTTCCTTGTCGACGCCGGAGGGTTTCAGCGGGCTGCTGGCTGCGCCGCGCGGGGATGCCGCTGCCGAACCCTGCATCGACGGCTGCAGCGGCGTCACCGGTGTCGAATCGATGCTCGGACGTGTCGACGGCGAGCCGGCGCGATGCAGGATGTTCTTTTCGGGAATGTCGGGCGGCGGCGCCTGATCGCTGAAGACTTTCTTGCCCTGCTTGTCGATCCACTGCCACTGCGCGCTCGCTGCCATGGGCAGTGCAAGGAATGAAGCGACGAGGGCCAGGACCAGCGGATGAGACGTTTTCATGCGCGGCAGTTTAGCGCCGGATCGCGATCCGATCAGGGTTGTCACGGAGGCCTCGTTACAATCCGTCTTTTGGAGCTTCAGTCATGCGCCTTCTCGGCAAAGCGCTCACCTTCGACGATGTGTTGCTGGTGCCAGCGTTCTCCCAGGTCCTGCCCAAGGACACTTCCCTCGCCACCCGATTTTCCCGCAACATCGCGCTGAACCTGCCCCTGGTTTCTGCCGCGATGGACACCGTGACCGAGGCCCGCCTCGCCATCGCGATCGCGCAGGAAGGCGGCATCGGCATCGTTCACAAGAACCTCACCGCACAGCAACAGGCGGCGGAAGTCGCGAAGGTCAAGCGCTACGAGTCGGGCGTGCTGCGCGATCCGGTGGTCATCACGCCGACGCATACGGTGCGCGAGGTGATGGCATTGTCGGAGCAACTCGGCATTTCGGGCTTTCCGGTGGTCGACGCGGGCCGCGTGATCGGCATCGTGACCGGCCGCGATCTTCGCTTCGAAACCCGCTACAACGCGCCCGTCACAGAGATCATGACGCCACGCGACAAGCTCATCACCGTGCCCGACGGCACGACGCTGATCGACGCCAAGGCGCTGCTCAACAAGTACAAGCTCGAACGCCTGCTGGTGATCAACAACGCCTGGGAGTTGAAGGGCCTGATCACCGTCAAGGACATCACCAAGCAGACCAGCTTCCCGAACGCGGCGCGCGATCCGAGCGGTCGTCTGCGCGTGGGCGCGGCGGTCGGCGTCGGCGAGGGCACCGAAGAGCGCGTCGAGGCGCTGGTGCGCGCCGGCGTGGACGCCATCGTCGTCGACACCGCGCATGGCCACAGCAAGGGCGTGATCGACCGCGTGCGCTGGGTCAAGCAGAACTATCCGCAGATCGACGTCATCGGCGGCAACATCGCCACCGGCGACGCGGCGCGGGCGCTGGCCGATGCCGGCGCGGACGCGGTCAAGGTCGGTATCGGCCCCGGATCGATCTGCACCACCCGCATCGTCGCCGGCGTCGGCGTGCCGCAGATCATGGCTGTCGACAGCGTCGCCACCGCTTTGCAGGGAACCGGCGTTCCGCTGATTTCCGACGGCGGCGTGCGCTATTCGGGCGACATCGCCAAGGCCATCGCGGCCGGCGCCGGCACGGTGATGATGGGCAGCATGTTCGCCGGTACCGAAGAGGCACCGGGCGAAATCGTTCTGTACCAGGGCCGCAGCTACAAAAGCTACCGCGGCATGGGTTCCATCGGCGCGATGCAGCAGGGCAGTGCCGACCGGTATTTCCAGGAGTCGACGACCGGCAATCCGAACACCGACAAGCTGGTGCCGGAAGGCATCGAAGGCCGCGTTCCGTACAAGGGTTCGATCGTGTCGATCATCTATCAGATGGCCGGCGGCGTGCGCGCCAGCATGGGCTATTGCGGCTGCGCGACCATCGAGGACATGCAGAACCGGGCCGAGTTCGTGGAAATCACGACCGCCGGCAT
>JAQGMX010000402.1 GCA_028292145.1 Variovorax sp. | reverse complement strand
CCGCCACCAGCTTCGGATAGGCATCGCCCATCAGCGCCACCAGATCGGGCACCAGCTTGTGGAAGAACGGCTTCTTCTGGCCGAGCTTGTAGCCGTGGCGGATGGCGCGGCGCACGATGCGGCGCTGCACGTAGCCGCGGCCTTCGTTCGACGGGATCACGCCGTCGGTGACCAGAAACGCGGTCGCGCGGATGTGGTCGGCGATGACGCGCAGGCTGTTGTTGCCCAAATCCTTCTCGCCGGTCTCGCGCGATGCGGCTTTGATGAGCGCAGCGAACAGGTCGATCTCGTAGTTGCTGTGGACGTGCTGCAGGATGGCCGCGAGGCGCTCGAGCCCCATGCCGGTGTCGACGCAGGGCGCGGGCAGCTTGGTGACGCTGCCATCGGCAGCCATGTCGAACTGCATGAACACGTTGTTCCAGATCTCGATGAAGCGGTCGCCGTCTTCGTCGGGGCTGCCGGGCGGGCCGCCGGGGATGTGGTCGCCGTGATCGTAGAAGATCTCGCTGCACGGGCCGCACGGACCGGTGTCGGCCATCATCCAGAAGTTGTCGGACTTGTAGCGGCCGCCCTTGTTGTCGCCGATGCGGATCACGCGCTCGGGCGGCAGGCCGATTTCCTTTGTCCAGATGTCGTAGGCCTCGTCGTCTTCTTCATAGACGGTCGCGAGCAGGCGTTCGGCCGGCAGCTTGTAGACCTCGGTCAGCAGTTCCCAGGCCCATTTGAGCGATTCGCGCTTGAAGTAGTCGCCGAAGCTCCAGTTACCCAGCATCTCGAAGAAGGTGTGGTGGCGGGCGGTGTAACCGACGTTTTCCAGGTCGTTGTGTTTGCCGCCGGCGCGCAGGCAGGCCTGGACGGACGTGGCGCGCACGTACGGACGCTTGTCGTCGCCGAGGAACACGTCCTTGAACTGGACCATGCCCGAGTTGGTGAACATCAGCGTCGGGTCGTTGCCCGGCACCAGCGGGCTCGACGCCACGATCGTGTGGCCCTTGGAGGCGAAGAAGTCGAGGAATGTCTTGCGGATGTCCGCGACGGACATGGGTGTACCGGTGGGCGTGATCGTGGTCGTGGTCATGAGGTCGGAAGTCTTCGGAGAACAGCTTTGCATTATCCGTTGCGCGCGTTGTCCATCAAAACGGTGCGTCATCCGCACCCGAACGACGCAGATGGCGCCCGAACCGGCCCCTGAAGTTGCGAAAGCGCCAGTCGGCGAGATCGTCGAAGGTGCCGATGCGCACATGGCGCTGGCCAAGGGCATCGCGACCGGTGACGAGGCTGCAGCCGTCGCCGGCGCCAACCAGCTGTTGGATTACCTGGAGCGCTTTGCGCGCCGGGTGATCGACAGGTAGCGCGCTACGTCACTACTTCAGGTCGATGAAATTGCTCTCGATCCAGACGCGGCCTTCTTCGTTCCGCGCCAGCGCGAGCGCCTGATCGAGCGAGATCTTCTTTTCCTTGATCGCCACCGTCAGCGGGTTCTCGTCCGTGGCGTCGTCGCGGCGACGGTTGTAGACGCGCTCCTTGCCGTCGGCGTCGCTGTACACGTAAGAGACCGAGATGCCGTCGAGATCGGCGAACGGCTGCAGGAACTCGATGAACTGCGACGCCGTGATGCCTTCGGCGCTGATCGCTTTCCAGTGCTTGTAGAAGATCGACTGGGACAGCGCAAATGGCGTCGACAAGACCTGTTTGGGTGCTTCAGACGGCGTGATCGGCGCGGACGGCGCCATGACTGCCGGCTCCGTCCGTGCCTCAGCGGCAGGTTGCTCTTTCTTGTCGCTGCGCCAGTTGAAGAGGCTCATGAGCGTTGTGCATTGGCTGCTGAAGGATCCGAAAGGATGAGTACCGCACGGTAGGCAGCTCGACCCGCCAGTTTGGCTTCTTCCGCCAAGGCTTTCCAGTGGCGCTCCTGTTCGTGCGGCGATCGCAGCGACTGGCGCTGCGTCAGCGTCTTGCTGATTTCGAGCAACGCCTGGGCGGAGGTCAGGCAGAAGTGGACAGCCGAGAGTTCCGGACTGTCCTTGTAGTGCGCCGCTTCCTTGCGTTGCACGTCACTTTGCGCCTTAGCATCCAAGACCCCGAAATCCGTCGACTGGCAAAACGGCACTGGACCATGCCTTTCCATGAACGCGTCGACAGCGTGATCGACAGCTGCTGCAGCAGTCGAAATCGAAAAGTTTTCAACCGAACTCGAATGCATTTCAGTAACCATGTTGTCTCTTGCATCTGATCAAAAAACCGATGCACAGAACGTCTATGTAAGAAGATGTGTATTTTCCATGCAGTCCCCAGGCCTGTAAGGCGGGGTGGCGTGAATGAGTCGACGAAAAGCAGAAAAACACTTTAGATTGTGTGCAATCCCACAATTTGTGGACAAATGTTAACTGTCTTTGTCAGTTCAAATTTGACGGCATTCGTTGGCGACGTTGTCGTTAGAATGCGCACCCGATGCGGGTGTAGCTCAATGGCAGAGCTGTTGCTTCCCAAGCAACTGACGAGAGTTCGATTCTCTTCACCCGCTCCAATGTCTTGTGGGCTTTCTGCAGCCCGATGAATCCATTCCGGGATTCGACCCGTATGAGTGACAGCCGCCACGCATCTTCGTCGCGGCTCACAACTCAGGAGTCATCCATGCAAGCCAAGTTTTCCCGCCTCGCTTCCGTCACCCTCGCCGTCGCGCTGTCGGTCGGTGCCGTTTCTGCCATGGCCCAGGTGATGGTCGGTGGCGCTTCGATGCTGCCGACCAAGGACATCATCGACAACGCCGTCAACTCCAAGGATCACACCACGCTGGTCGCTGCCGTCAAGGCGGCAGGCCTGGTCGAGACGCTGAAGGGCCCGGGTCCGTTCACCGTGTTCGCACCGACCAACGCGGCTTTCGCTGCGCTGCCGGCCGGCACGGTCGATACGCTGCTCAAGCCCGAGAACAAGGCGATGCTGACCGGCATCCTCACGTACCACGTCGTGCCGGGCAAGCTCGACGCGGCCGCGCTGTCGAAGGAAGTCATGGCCGGCAAGGGCATGGCCAAGCTGAAGACCGTCGCTGGCGGCACGCTGACGGTGAAGAGCACCGGCGGCAAGGTCACCGTGACCGATGAAAAGGGCGACGTGGCGACCGTGACGATCGCCGACGTGATCCAGTCGAACGGCGTGATCCACGTGATCGACAAAGTCATGCTGCCGAAGTGATCGAGCGCGTCCGCTGAGGAACGCTTGGTTCGGAGCGTTCTGACCGACGTTTGAAAGATTGGGAGATGCCGAAATGACTTTCGGCATCTCCTTTTTGCTTGCGGGAGCGCCATGCAGTGCCGAACTTGGTTGCACGCCTCGAGGCAATCAAGCATTCGGTTCCCTCGTACCGATGTCTCCATAGTGCAAATAAGCGTCTTATCGCGACTCAAGTTCGCCTGCGCATCGTCGAAAACCAAGGTTAGCGCTAAAGCGCATCAACGACATTCGACATGCCATCCAAGCGAATACTTTCAATTTACGTACTGCGCCTTACAGGGCCATCGGTACTCGCGCTTCTGATCAGCGCGCCGATTGCAACATCGGCACTTGCCCAGACCGAATCGCCGACTCCTGCCTCTGCGCCTCCGCAGATCCACTCCGACTCCGGCTGGAATGTGAGCGGTTTCGGCACGCTGGGCGTGGTCGACCAGAGCGGCGGCGGCGGCCTGAGATTCCTGCGCAACAGCACCCAGCTGGGCTCCTCCTCGAAGCTCAGCGCCTTGTCCGATTCGCGCCTGGGTCTGCAACTCGACTGGCGGTCGGGCTCGCAGTGGGAGGGTGGCATCCAGGGCGTATTGCTGCGCAGGCCCACAGGCACGCCAGCCAGCGAAAGCATCGAATGGGCGTACCTCGGTTATCGGCTGTGGCCCGACACGCGGGTGCGCATCGGTCGCACCAGCCCCGATCTCTTTCTGTTCTCCGACAGCCGCAATGTCGGCTTCGCATTGCCCTGGGCACGGCCACCCGTCGATTTCTACGGCAATGTGCCGCTGGCCGCGATCGACGGCATCGACATCGACCAGAGCTGGAGGGCCGGCGACTCGACATGGCGCGCCCGGGCGACCGCCGGATCCGTCGATACGAGCGTGACCGACACCGATGGCACGCGCTTGAAGTTCAAGGGAAAGGATGTGATGGCGCTGAGCCTGACCCGCGAAGAAGGCGGATTGCTGATGAAGGCCACGTTTCTCCGCAGCCGCCTGCGGGTGAACACCGGTGCGGGCGCCGCGCAGTTGCAGCAAGGCTTGGACGAACTGTCGGCACTGCCGGTGCCTGGCCTGGCCGACTCGCTCGGCCCTTTGGGCTCCAACCTCTGGAGCGGCGGTCCCGCGAGTTACTTCGGGCTCGCCGCCATGTACGAAACCGGACCCTGGACCTTCGTCGCGGAAGGCAGCCAGGTCAACGTGCCGCGCAGTCCGCTGAGTGCCCGGCGCGGCTATGTGAGCGCCGGTTACCGTGTGGGCCCGGTCACCTATTACGGCATCGCGAGCCGCGTGAAACCCACGAAAGGTGCGGTGACCGAACCCGCATTGGTCGACGCGCTCACCCCGCTCATCGGACCGGAAAGCGCCCAGCAGGCACAGACGATCGCAGGCTTTGCCTCTGCTGCCGGAAACAACTTCCGGTACGACCAAGCGACGGTCGGCGTCGGGTTGAGATGGGACTTCTTGCCGAATGCGGCCCTCAAGCTGCAGGTCGACCGGTTCGACGTGAACCGCAACGGCAGCGCCGGATGGCGCTATTCCGACGGACGCGCTGCCAAGGGCACGCTCGTGTCGGTGCTGGTCGACTTCGTATGGGGGCAGTGATGGAAAACATTTTTCGCAGGACCAGATCTGCTGGTTCGTTCGTGGCGTCGGTGTTCGCACGGGCGTTGATGGTGGTCGGCTGGACGGGCTGGGCCTTTGCAGCAGAACCGATGCCGATCTACGTGGTCGTCTCGGCGCAGAGTCCTGTTCGCAGCCTCGCGCAGAAAGACGTTCTCGCCCTGTACACCGGCCGCACCCGGACCGTGCCGGGCAGCGACACGGCGACGCCGATCGACCAGCAGCGCGACGGGCCGGCCCGCGCCGATTTCTACCAGGCGCTCACCGGCATGGACATCGCCCGCATCAACAGCTACTGGGCGCGCCTGCATTTCACCGGCCAGGTGCAGCCGCCGCAGGCCGTCGGAGACGACGGCGCCGTGATCCAGCGGCTGCGCGCCGATCCCGCAGCCATCGGCTATGTGCTGCACGAGCCCCAGAGTCCTGCGGTTCGGGTGGTTCTTCGTCTCCCGTGACGTCTCCCGTGCCGCATCCTGAGCCCGACTTCATGCGAAATCACCGCCACAGCCGCAGCCTGCATGCACGTTTCAGGAACGCGATGCTCGGCATCGCCGCCGTGCTGGCGGCCGTGGTCGCCCTGATCGCCTATCACAGCGCCAAATCGCACTATGTCGAGGCCGGCGAGGCATCGGCCCGCGCGATCGTCGCCGCGGTCCAGAAGACGCTGACCGTCGGCGTGTATGCGCGCGATGAAGTGCTGCTCAAGGAGCTGGTCGACGGACTGGCGCACCACCCTTCCGTCGCCCGTGTCGGCGTCCTGGACATCAACGGCCGCGAGATGGTCTCGGCCAGGAGTCCGCTGGTATCGGCCGATCGCGCGCCGGGCACGGACTCGCCGTCGTTCGAATCCACGCTGGCCTCGCCTTTCAACGCCGACGAAGCGATCGGGCGCCTGCAGGTCTGGCTGGATTCGACCCGGCTGGCGGCCGAGGCACGGCGGCAGGCGAGCATCCTGGTCGGCGCGCTGATCGTGCTGCTGGCGAGCGTGCTGACCGTCTTCAACGCGCTGGCGAGCCGGCTGCTATCGCGGCCGATGCACAGGCTGGCCGATGCGCTGGAAGGCATCGAGCCGGGCAGTGCGCAGCGCCTGATCATCGAGCGCCAGCATGCGCACGACGAAGTCGGCGTCGTCATGGCGGCGGCCAACCGCCTGCTCGACCTGCAACAGGACGCGATGGAGCGCGAACGCGCCATGCGCGGCGAGATCAGCGCGCTGGAAGCCCGCTACCGCGGCATCTTCGATTCGACCAGCGCGGGCATCTTCATCCTGTCGGCCGAGGGGAAACTGCTGCAGGCGAACCCGGCGATGAGCCGGCTCCTGGGGATGTCGGCGGACACGCTCGACGCCGTGCAAATCACCGACCATACCGATTTCACCGACTTCGCCGCAACGGTGTTCTTCGAGCCCGAACGGCTGGCGCAGCTGGTCGAGCGCGCCCAGGCATCGGCTCAGCCGGAAGCCCAGGACCTGGAACTCGTCCGCAGCGACGGCAGCACGTTGTGGGCGCATTGCATGGTTTCGGCCATCGTCGACCCGGCGTCGGGCAGGCATTGCGTGGAGGGCGTGCTCTACGACATCACGCGGCGCAAGCGCCAGGAGCACGACGCGCACCACCGCGCCGAGCACGATGCGCTCACCGGACTCAAGAGCCGCGCGTTCATCGAGTCGTCGCTTGGGCAGCATGTGCACACCGCACGCCTGAACGAAGGTTCCGTCACGCTGATGTTCATCGATCTCGACGGCTTCAAGAGCGTCAACGACCGCTGGGGCCATGCTGCTGGCGACGCGGTGCTGGTGGAAGCGGCGCACCGGCTGCGCGCGCTGTTCCAGCGCAGCTGCGAGTTGGTCGGGCGCCTGGGTGGCGATGAGCTGGTGGTGATGATCGCGGGCTTCGAGGCGACGCATCCGAGCATCGGCGAGCTGGCCGCGCGCCTGATCGAAAGCTTCAAGGTCGCATTCGCGCTGCCGAACGGCGAATTCGCCCGTGTCGGCGCGAGCGTGGGCGTGGCGAGCTATCCGCTGCACGCCACCAATTCGAAGACCCTGATCCATGCCGCGGATGCCGCGATGTATGCGGTCAAGCAATCCGGCAAGGGCGGGTTCGTCATCGCCGAGACGGGCGATTCGTCGTACGGCGACAACGCATCCGAGGCGGCCCTCATGTGGCAGGCCTTCCCGCACCTGCGGGACGTGCCGGAAGCGAAGGAGGCGCAGCGCGACGCCCTGACGGGCCTGCTGAGCCGTCGTCAACTCGTCGAACAGCTCGCCTCGGCGCACGCGCGGGCGATCCACGGCGCCGAGCAGGTGGCGGTGATCTGCCTGGACATCGACCAGTTCAAGCTGCTGAACGTGGCCCACGGATCGCACATCGGCGACGAAGTGCTGTGCGAGGCCGCGCGCCGCTTCGAGGCCGTGCTGCGCCGAGCCGACCTGATCGCACGAACCGGCGGCGACGAATTCGTGGCGGTGGTATCGGCAGGCGGTGTGGGCGTTTCGGGCAGCGAGGAAGCCAGGCGCATTGCGGAGGCCGTCGCGGTCAAGCTGCTGAACTGCCTGTCGGAACCGTTCCAGCTCAAATCCTGCACCGTCGCGGTCCATGCCAGTGCCGGCGTCAGCCTGATCGACTCGCGCGCTGCGGACGGACTGGTCGTCCTGCGCGAGGCCCAGCTGGCGCTGCGGCGCTCGAAAGCCTCGGGCAGCGGCAGCCTGGTCTTCTTCGAGCAGGCCATGATGGCCGGATTCCACGATCAGCTGTCGCTCGAGGAGGACCTGCGCGCGGCGATCGGTTCGCCGCAGATGTTCCTGCACGTGCAACCGCAGGTTGACTGCGATGGCATCGTGAGCGGCGGCGAAGCACTGCTGCGCTGGCGTCATCCCACGCGCGGGCTGGTGCCGCCGGACCAGTTCATACCGCTCGCCGAATCCTGCGGCGCCATCATCGACCTGGGCATCTGGGTGCTGCGCGCGGGCTGCGAGATCCTGGTGGACCTGCGCAAGGACGGCGGCCGGCAGACGATGGCCATCAACATCAGCCCGGTGCAGTTCAATCACCTCGACTTCGTCTCCCACGTGCGCGAGGCGCTGGAAGCGAGCCGGGCGCCGGCCGACGGCCTGATCCTGGAAATCACCGAAGGCCTGCTGATCACCGACATGAACCGCGTGACAGGCCGTTTGCGCGAGCTGGTCGCCATGGGCGTGCGGTTCTCGATCGACGATTTCGGCACCGGCTTCTCCAGCCTCGGCTATCTGCGCCAGCTGCCGCTCTACGAGATCAAGATCGACCGCAGCTTCATCGTCGGCCTGCCGCACGATGTCGCCAGCGCCGGCATCGTCTGCTCGATCCTGTCGATGGGCTCGCATCTGGGGCTGCACGTCGTGGCAGAGGGCGTGGAAACCAGCGAACAGTCGCAGTTCCTGGCGACCCACGGTTGTCCGTCGCAGCAGGGCTGGCTCCACGGACGGCCGATGTCGCCGGACGGCTTCCTCGTTCTAGCGTGAGCCGGCGTCCGGGGGCATCAGCGCCGCGAGCACGGCGCGGGTGCCGTCCGGGATCGCCGTCGGCCGGCTGGTCTCGCGGTCGACATAGACGTGCACGAAATGGCCCAGCGCGGAGGCGATGTCGGCATCGTTGCGGAATATCGCGATTTCGTAGCGCACGCTGCTGTTGCCGAGGTGCGCCACCCGCAGGCCGACGGTGACCACGTCCGGGAAGCCGATCGACGAGAAATACTTGCACTGCGACTCGACCACCAGACCGATGACCGGGCTGGTGCCGATCTGCAGCACGCCATGTTCGATCAGGTGCCGGTTCACCGCACTGTCGAAGAAAGCGTAATAAACGACATTGTTGACGTGGCCGTAGGCGTCGTTGTCGGCCCAGCGCGTCTCCATTTTCTGGAGCGCGACGAAATCGGCACGGCGCGGGGGCTGGGTCTGCATTCAGGCGACCATGTCGGAGCGGGCAGGCGTCGCATAGCGCCGGTCGTCGGCCACCATCCACTCACCGGCAATGCGTTCGGCGAAAAGGCCGAGCTGGCGGCCGTCGATCTCGCCCATGCAGACACCCTGGTAGTGCACGTAGAAACGTGCGAAGTTGATGCTCAGCGCCTGGGCCGCATCGGACAGGCAGGCTTCCAGCGAAACGTGGCCGCGGTCGATGTAGCACGGCACCGGCGTTTCTCCGCCCATCCTCGGCGCGCGGATGCTGTACGTATAGGAGCGCGAATGATGCTTCACGAATTCGAGAACGGGTTGCATGTGCGCTCCTCCTGTGGGGCAGGCTACATCGGACCGACGTTGGCTCGACGTGTCCACATCTAATTGTGGATGGCGCAGTTTACATTTGGAATTAGTTATTGCAAGCGGTTTGCATTTGGATTTCTTCATGTAGCGGCGTCAGCAATCCCTGCACATCCTCGTCGAATCCGGCCACAGGCTGTGTCTTGGCAAGCGTCATCCAGACCGCGAACGGCATGCGCGGCATGGCGCGATGGACCGCCGGCCGGGCGACGACCAGCCTGCCGCGTTCGAGCATCAGCACGCCGCATTCGACGGGCACCTCGTCGGGCGAAGCAATCGGCCGGTCCTTGGCGTCGCGGCCGAGCACGTACCAGCATTCGCCGCCGAGATCGAGGTAAGCGGCGCGCTTGTCTGGCTTGCGCAGGTCGGCGATGAGGTCGGAGCGACGTACCTTGATCTCATGGACGATCGGCTGCGCATAGGCCTCGACGCTGGTGTTGCGGATCGAGAAGACATCCGGGCGCGCGATGCACCAGCGATTCGGGCCGCCCTCCTCCAGCGGCGGCAACTGCGCCCGCAGGCCGATGCCGCGCCAGGCGATGCGTCCTGAACGCGTCATCTCGCGCGCGACCTGCTCGACCAGTGCCTCGTGGTCGGACAGCGCGGCGCGGTTCACGCGCAGCGAGCCGGCAATGTGCGCGATGCCGCGGTCGGTGACGCGCAACGTCTCGTGCCCGAGCGCCGACGTGCGCCGCTCCAGCAAACCGGCCGCCAGCAGATCGACCTCGATGGCGTCGCAGCACGGCCAGCCGGCGGAGCGATAGACCTCGCGCAGCCTGCGCGCGTGGATACGACCGAGCACCACGGCCGCCGTGCCGGCAACGTCGACGATGCCGGACGGCGGCTCGGTCACCGGCGGCGCGCCGCCCGGATCGGTCATGGGCGGCTCGCTCGGTGGCGGATCGACAGCCGGCGGTGTCGAAGGTAAAGGCGAAGGCGGCGGCGCGATGGGCGGCATCGGTTCGGGCGGTGGCCCGGCGGGCACGTCGACGCTCTGGAAAATTTCGGATGATTCTGAAAAAGACATGGCGTCAGATTACCGGTGACCTGCCGGCTCGTCGAGCGGCATCAGTGAAAGTCCCTGCTGCGCCGGCTGTCGGCCAACCGGCCCAGCAACGGCGTCAGGTCCTTGAATCGGCGTGCGAGCAGGTGCCTCACCTGCCCGCCGCCGGCCGTGTTGCGCTGCCAGATGCCCTGCACCGCCAGCAGCTTGGCCTTGAGCAGCGGCTCGCGCTCTTCCTCGACCAGATCGTTCCAGACGATGACGTTGACGATGCCGGTCTCGTCTTCGAGCGACACGAAGATCGTGCCCTTGGCCGTCTGCGGGCGCTGGCGCATGGTGACGATGCCGCAGGCGCGCACGACACGCCCGTCGGGCAGATCGCGCAGTTCGTCGGCGCTCAGCAGCTTCATGCGCGCAAACCGCGGCCGCAGCAGCGCCAGCGGATGGCGGCGCAACGTGAGGTTGAGCGATGCGTAGTCGCCGACGATCTCCTCGCCCTCCGAAGCGACCGGCAACTGCAGCGCCTTCTCGTGGATCGGCACGCCTTTCAGCAACGCCGTCGTGCTGCGCTGCGCGGTGGCGTCCCAGACCTGCTGGCGGCGATGCCCCGACAGCGCCATCAGCGCATCGGCACCGGCCAGCGCGGCCATGTCGCGGCTGTCGAGGTCGGCACGCAGGGCCAGGTCCTCGGTGCTGGTGAACGGCGCGACGGCGCGAGCCTTCAGCAGGCGTTCGGCTCCGGCCTTGCTCAGCGAAACGATCCGCCCCAACCCCAACCGCACGGCCGGCTGCGCCTCGTGTATTGCTTCCTCCAACGTACTGTTGAACGCGCTCACCGTCACATCCACAGCCCGCACCTCCACCCCGTGCCGCCGCGCGTCCTGCACCAGCTGCGACGCCGAATAGAACCCCATCGGCTGCGAATCCAGCATCGCTGCCAGGAAACACGCCGGCTCATGAAACTTCAGCCAGCAGCTCACGCTGACCAGCTTCGCGAAACTGGCCGCGTGGCTCTCCGGAAACCCGTACTCGCCGAATCCTTTCACCTGGCTGAAGATCGCTTCAGCAAACGGCCGGTCGTAGCCGTTGTCCACCATGCCGTCGATCAGCTTGTCCTGGAATTTCTCGATGCGACCGGTGTGCTTCCAGGCCGCCATCGCGCGGCGCAGGCCGTCGGCTTCGTCGGGCGTGAAGCGCGCCGCGATCATCGCGATCTGCATCACCTGCTCCTGGAAGATCGGCACGCCGAGCGTGCGTTCGAGCGCTTTCTTCAACGCCGGATAGCGGTACTCGATGGTTTCGCCGCGCCGGATCCTTTCGCGGTTCTTGAGGTACGGATGCACCATGCCGCCCTGGATCGGCCCCGGTCGCACGATCGCCACTTCGACCACCAGGTCGTAGAAAACCCGCGGCTGCAGGCGCGGCAGCATCGACATCTGGGCCCGGCTCTCGATCTGGAACACGCCGACCGTGTCGGCAGCGCAGATCATGTCGTAGACCTTCGGATCGTCGTCGGGTATCTGGTGCATTTCCACCGACGTGCCGCGCCACTGGTTCATGAAGTCGAGCGAGCGCCGGATCGCGCTCAGCATGCCGAGCGCCAGCACATCGACCTTCAGCATGCCCATCGCCTCCAGATCGTCCTTTTCCCACTGGATGATCGAACGCTCGGGCATCGACGCGTTCTCCACCGGCACCAGCCGCGTGAGCTTGGTCTGCGTCAGCACGAAGCCGCCGACGTGCTGGCTCAGGTGGCGCGGAAAGCCCTTGAGCTGCTCGGTGAGTTCGAGCCACTGGCGCAGCCGCAATGGCTGCTCGCGCACGCCGGCACGCGCCATCGCCTCTTCCATCCGCTCTTCGAGAATCGTCTGGTCGAACCAGTAATGGTCCTTGGCAAATTCGTCGACCAGCCGCGTATCGACACCCATCGCCTTGCCGACGTCGCGCAGCGCGCTGCGGGAGCGATAGCAGATCACCACCGCCGCAATCGCCGCGCGCTCGCGACCGTACTTCTTATATATGTACTGGATCACATCCTCACGCCGCTGGTGCTCGAAATCGACGTCGATGTCCGGCGGCTCGTTGCGCTCGCGGCTCAGAAAGCGCTCGAACAGCAGATGGCCGACTTCCGGGTTGATCGCCGTGATGCCCAGGCAGTAGCAGACCGCCGAATTCGCCGACGACCCGCGACCCTGGCACAGGATTTTCTCGGCGCGCGCGAAACGCACGATGTCTTCCACGGTGAGGAAGAACATCTCGTAGTGCTTCTCGACGATGAGTTCGAGTTCGTGTTCCAGCTGCCTCCGCACCTTGTCGGGCACACCCCCCGGAAACCTTTCCTTCGCGCCTTCCCAGGTCTTGCGCACCAGCGTCTGGGTCGGCGTTTCGCCGTTGCCGAGCAGTTCCAGCGGATATTGGTAGTGCTGCTTGATCTCGTCCGGGTCGAACCTGCAGCGCGCCGTCACTTCCAGCGTGTTCGCCAGCATTTCCGGCGGATACAGATTCGCGAGCCGCACGCGCGAGCGCAGGTGCCGCTCCGCATTGCCCTGCAGCGCGAAGCCGCATTCGGCCACCGGTTTGCCTTCGCGGATCGCGGTGATCACGTCCTGCAGCGGCTTGCGCGAACGCTTGTGCATGTGGATGTCGCCCGCCGCGACTCGTGGAATGCCGGCTGCGTCGCCGATCTCTTCGAGCGTCATCAGCCAGAGATCGTCGTCGAGCTCGTTCAGCAGTTCGACGGCGATCCAGAGATGCGCGCCGAACATCGCCTTCGCCTCGGCGAGGTCGGCGGCGAGCGTGAGACGGTCGATCGCGCCGCCGGGTCGGCGTTGGGGCACGAAAAGGATTTCGCAATGCGCGAGCGCGACGGCGCTGCCGTCCTCCCAGCAGACGCGGTATTCACCTTTCGGCGCCTTGGTGGTGCGGGCAGCGGTGATGAATTCGCAAAGATGGCCCCAGCCTTCGAGGTCGTGCGCGATCGCCACCAGCCGGAAGCGCCCGAAATCGAACTCGCTGCCGAACAGCAGCCGAAAGTCCGGATTGCGTGCGAGCGGCGGCGCCTCGGGATGGGCGAGCTCCCAGTCCGCCATCGCTTCCGCATGCTCGCGCAGCGCGACGTGCGCCCGCACGATGCCCGCGACCGAGCATTCGTCGGTGATCGCCAGCGCGCTGTAGCCGAGCTGATAGGCCTGCGCGACCAGTTCCCCTGGCCGCGAAGCGCCGCGCTGGAAGCTGAAATTGGTCAGGCAGTGCAGCTCGGCATACGCCGGAAGTTCGGGCGGCACGATGCCGGGCTGCGTGCGTTGCGGCAGCACATGAAGCTTGACCGGACGACGGGCCCTGATCTGCTTGTCGGTGAGTTCAGGCATAGATCCCCTGCAGGAACCAGTCGAGGTTTTCGCGGAACACCCAGACCAGGCCGGCCTCCGGGCTCTCCGCGATGAAGTAGTCGCGCATCGCCGGCTGGCCGCCGGCTTTGTTCATCGCGTCGTCGATCCACCAGCCGCCCTCCCGGCGCTGCGGGCTCGTCAGCAGGCGCAGCCGGCCGAAATACCAGGGCCGGCCGTCGCGCACTTCAAGGCGCGGCGGATCGCGAAGCAGCCAGGCGGGAAAGACGGCATCGAGCTGCGAAGCCGCAGGCGAGGCCGTCGATGCGGTTGCAGACGCCGCTTCGCCCTTCCCGCGCAAGGCCGGACGCCAGCTCTGCATGCATTCGGGCCGGTGGTCGGCATGCGGCACCGGCACCCGCACCTGCTGCGGACCCAGCCGCGCGCTCAGCCGCTCGACCAGTTCGTGCAGCCTGTCGCCCTTGCGGCTGTCGTCGGGCAGAAAGCTGGTGCTGGCGCCGGCCCAAGGCGAGGTTTCGATCGAGCGCAGCCGCAGCCAGCTGGCCGGCGCGGCGAGCTTCGTTAGCGCCAGACGCTCGCCCATCAGCCGCCGCAGGTGCGCCATGTCCTGCGTCGGCTCGGCAGTGCGCACGGTGACGGCCTGATTCGGCGGCAGATCGACGCCGTTGTAGCGGCGCAGATCGAGCGTCCATTCGAGTTCGATCGCCAGCACGCCGCGCTGCCGGGCGCGCAGCCAGATCTGCAGCGCAGCCAACAGCCGGTTGGCCGACCACATCAGTTCGGATGCGTTCTCGGCCAGCGCGGGCAGTTCGAGCTTCTGCTCGAACACGTCGGGCAGCGTCAGCCAGGTATGCCGCTCCGGATGCAGGCCCCAGGCCATGTCGAGCGCCTCGCGCAGACCGGCACCGAAGCGCCGCGACAACCCGCCGCGCGGCAGCGCCGCAACATCGCCCCAGGTGCGGCAGCCCATGCGCGCCAGCACGTCGAGATGTGCGCGCGCAGCGCCGAGCGTGCCGAGCGGCAAGGCAGCCGGCACGTCGGCGGGCGGCTGCCGGCCGGCAGCGAACATCCGCAGCCGGGCCAGCGCGACCAGGCCGGTGTCGCCCCTGGCCTGCTGCAGCCGGTGGCTGGACGCAGGGTTCTCGATGTTCAGGCGCCGCATCAGCCCGTGGCGGCCACCCCACAGACGCTCGCAGGCCGACACTTCCAGCACCAGTGCCTCGTCGAGCCAGGCGACGCGGGGCGTGTACTGCAACGCCCACCAGCCGAGGGTTTCGACGGTCGGCGCAGGCGCCGATTCGGCTTCAGGCAGCCACCGCAAGGCGATCCACTGCATGGGCTTCCTCCCGTTCATCCGGTTCGTCCGGTTGGGACTTGCGCAGATCCAGGCGCACCACCGTGGCGTTGCGGGCATCGGCCGGCTCCACGGCTTCGCCCGCCTGCTGCCGCCTGCGCTTGCGCCGCATCTGGCTGGCAGCGAGCAACGCCGTGATGCGGTCGCTGCGCGCCGGCAGCGTCAGCGGCTGGGCGAGCGGCGGGCCGCGGCGCTTGAGCAGATGGACATCCATCTGCCCGCCCCCGGCCGACACCAGCCGGATGCGCAACCGCGCCGGCGACGCCGACAGCGCCACCGATTCGGACCTGAAGACGAACAGCAGCCCCTCGTGCTGGGCCGCAGCCAGCTGCAGCCGCCGCAGTTCGCCGACCCGCGCCTGCGGCAGCCAGGCCATGACGGCCGCCACGTCGGCGCAGCGCAACGCCTGCTCGCAGGCCCACATGTGCGATTGCGACGTGCTGCCGGAGCGACCGACACGGTCGGGCAGTCCGCCGCCGACCCACATCAGCGACTCGGAAGGCAGGCCGCCCGCCGCCAGCGCCGGCCCGAACGGCTCGTGCGGCGCGCCGATCAGCACCACCGGACCCTTGCGCATACCGGCAGCCCGCGCCAGCACCGGCAGCAGCAGCTGCCAGACATGCGCATCCGGCGCATCAAGCAGGATTTCGGTCAGCGCGCCGACCGGCCAGCCACCGCCGGGCAGTTCGGCATCGAGCGCGGAATGGCCGGTGCCCATGACCTGCGCATCGGCCGAGCCGAGTTCGTCCCCGCGCCAGACATTGTGCCGGGCCGAAGCAAAGGACGAGAAGGAGGATGAGGTTAGAGGAAGGCTCATGGCGAAATCTGCGAGTACTGTATTTTTATACAGTATTCGCAGATTCCGCAAGCCTTCGTTCTTTTCTCTTACAGCTCGGCGCCCTTGCGGATCAGCGTATCCGGATCGAAGGGTTTGACGATCAGCGCCATCTCTCGATCCTGAATGAAATCTGAACGCCGATGTCCGACATGCATACGGCAGACGCACCGCTACGATGTTTTTGAAGGAATGACGTCATGAAGAAAAGTTTGCGTTCGGCCGTCATCGCGACAGCGGGAATGGCGGTCGGCGTCGGTCTGGCCGGTCTGGCCAGTGCTCAAGCGGCACCTGCACCCGAAACAGTTCAGACGCTGGTCGGCCGCTACAGTTGCCTGACCTGTCACGGCATGGTGCACAAACAGGTCGGGCCGGGTTTCGCACAGATCGCGGACCGTTACCGCAACGACGCTGCGGCTCCCGCGCGGCTGGCCGGCAAGATCCGCAACGGCGGCGTCGGTGAATGGGGCCGCGTGATCATGCCGCGGCAGCCGCACATGGCGGAAGCCGAATCGCTGGTGCTTGCCAACTGGGTGTTGGCGCAACCGTCACCTCCCCGCTGAAGGATTTCCAACCCATGACAAACATGACGCGCGCGCAGCTGCTGCGTACGGCGGCGGGGCTTTCCGTCGCGGCCCTGCTGCCGCTTCGAGCCGCAAGCCAGCCATCGAAAAAAATGAACACCCGCAAGATTCCCTCCACCGGCGAAGCGCTTCCCGTGATCGGCTGCGGCACCTGGATCGGCTTCGACAAGCAGCCCGGCAGCGCCGAATACCAGCGGCTGTCGGGCGTCCTCCAGGCATTGTTCGCGGCCGGCGGCACCCTGATCGACAGTTCGCCGATGTACGGCCGCTCCGAGGAAACCACCGGCGAGCTGCTGGCCGCTGCGCCGCCCGCGCGCAATCCCTTCCTGGCGACCAAGGTCTGGACACGCGGGCGTGACGCCGGCATCGCGCAGATGAACCAGTCGTTCGCCCTGCTCAAGACCGAGCGCATCGACCTCATGCAGGTGCACAACCTGGTCGACTGGCGCACGCAGCTCGCCACCGTGCGCAGCTGGAAGGAACAGGGACGCGTGCGCTACGCCGGCATCACGCACTACACGGCGTCGGCTTTCGGCGATGTCGAGGCGGTGCTGCGTTCGGAAAAGCTCGACTTCCTGCAGATCAACTACTCGCTCGACGACCGCGAGGTGGAAAAGCGCCTGCTTCCGCTGGCCGCAGAACGCGGCGTCGCCGTGATCGTCAACCAGCCCTTCGGCGGCGGCGGCCTGTTGCGAAGCCTGCGCGACAAGCCGCTGCCCGGCTGGGCTGCGGAAATCGGCGCCGCCAGCTGGGCCCAGGTTCTGCTGAAGTTCACGCTTTCGCATCCGGCCGTGACCTGCGTCATTCCCGGCACCAGTCAACCGGCGCACATGGCCGACAACGCGTCCGCCGGCATGGGAACGCTGCCGGATGCCGCGTTCTGGAAACGCCATGCAGCTTCGCTGCCGAGCTAGGTCCGAACAATGAACAGGAAAAATCGAGGGCTTTGGACAGGGAGCGAACGCAAGCCGGCCGGTGCCTGGGAGCGTGCGTTGCGTCCCGATGGTTTGTCGCTCTGGCTGTTCGTGCTGCTGCTGATCGCTGCGGGCGTTTTTCTGGCTTTGGCCTTCTGGTCGGCTTTGCAGGATGCGCGTCAGGGCCCGCCGAGTCCGCCCGTGACGCAGGCATCGGTGGTTTCCGCGCCGCAAGGGTCCGTCAAAACCGAACCGGTGGACCCCGCCATGAGCACCGGCCCTCAGCCGCGCACGCAGCAGATTTCCAAATGCACCTCGCGCGCCGGATCGGCCACCTACTCCGACGGCCCCTGCCCGCCCGGCACGTTCACCAGCGTGATGACGGTGCGCCCCGACACCAACATCGTCGACGGCATGACCCGCGAGGCACGCGAAGCGTCGATCGGCA
>JAQGMX010000347.1 GCA_028292145.1 Variovorax sp. | reverse complement strand
GAAAAATGAACAATCGTTCCAAATTTGAGCGAAAAAAAAGAGCCCGAAGGCTCTGCGTCGATGCCAGTCCTGAGCGGACTGCAAACGCCAGGAAATATCAGACCTGTTTCAACGAAGACAGATCGACCGTACCGTTCTGGCTCGTGAAGCTCGGCGTTCCACCATTGCCACCGGACTGCTGCTGGCTCACACCGGAAATCTGGTGGTCGCCTGTGTCGTACTGCGTGACCTTGCCGTTCTGTTCGATGGCCAAGCGGTGCTGGTCGGGAAAGAAGGCGTAGCGCAAGTCGTTTTGCGAGCCGCTGCTGCTCGGATTGCTCAGTCCCTTCGGCCACCAGTCGGACGCGGGCGGGTCCATCGGCTTCATGGGTTCCATGGGTTTCATCGGGGCCATTGGCTTCATCGGTTCCATCGTGATCTCCTTCGATTCAATGTGACAGGCGGACGAAGGTAGAAAAGATCCGGCGCCCGATCTGTGGGTCAACGGCGCACGCTGGCGTCGGCATGGGCAGCCGGAGCGGGCGCGATTCAAGCGCCAATTCAAGCGGCGATCGAGTAACCGCCGTCCACCGGAATCGCCGTGCCGGTGATGAAATCCGAACCCGCGCTCGACAGAAACACTGCGATGCCGGCCAGATCCTGCGGCTGACCCCAGCGACCGGCGGCTGTGCGGGCGATGACGCGGTCGTTCAGTCCCGCAACCTGGGCGCGGGCGCCGTCGGTGAGGTCGGTCTGAATCCAGCCCGGCAACACGGCGTTGACCTGGATTCCGTCCTTGGCCCACGAAGCCGCCATTGCCTTGGTCAGCTGGACGATGCCGCCTTTGCTCGCGCCGTAGGCCGGTGCGTACGGCATGCCGAAGATCGACGCCATCGAGCCGATGTTCACGATCTTGCCGCCGCCCGCGCGCTGCATCAGCGGGTAGGCAGCGCGGCAGCAGAGGAAGGCGCTGGTGAGGTTGGTGTCCATCACCGAGTTCCATTCGGTCAGCGACAGCTGATCGACTGGCTTGCGCACCGTGGTGCCGGCGTTGTTGACGAGGATGTCGAGCCGGCCGCAGCGTTGGGCGATTTCATCGAAGAGGGCGACCACCGAGGCTTCGTCGGTGACATCGGCGGCCAGCGCGAAGCTTTCGCTGCCTGTCGCGCGCAGCGCTTCGACCGCAGCGGCCGACTTTTCGGCGTTCCGTGCCGCCACGACGACGGTCGCGCCCGCCTTGGCCAGCCCCAACGCCATCCCGAGACCGATCCCGCCGTTGCCGCCCGTGACGAGAGCGACCTTGCCGTTCAAATCGAACATGTTTGTCTCCAGTTCTTGAATTCTTAAAGAATTCGATTGAACCAGAACAGCGACAGGCCGGCGGAAAGCAGTGCGAGCAGCGCCGCACCGAGTGCGAACAGCGCGGAGACTTCGGTTTCCTTCTTTTCCACGGTGAGGCGCGAACTCAGCGTGTCGTAGACCTTCTTCAGGTCCGCGGCCGTGCCGGCGTAGAAGTAATCGCCCTGGGTCTGCTTGGCGACCGCTTTCAGCGTTTCCTCGTCGAGCCGCACGCGCATCGACCAGCCCTCGAAACCGATGGTCTCACCGTCGACCGTACCCACGCCCACCGTATACACGCGCACGCCGCGCTCCGCCGCCACCTTGGCCGCATCGAGCGGATCGACGCCCGTGGTGCGCTGTCCGTCGGTCAGCATGATGATCGCCGCCGATGTGTAGGAGCCGGGCGCCACCGGCGTGAACGGTTCCGGCGCAGCCTTGCCCGCCTGCTCGATCGCCACGCCACGCTGCCGGCTCTGCGGACCGAAGTTGGCGATGTCGATGCCGGCGTTGGGAAACAGCGTGGCGAGCGACACGACGATGGCGTTGCCGGTGGCTGTCGCGCGCTGCAACTGGAAGCCGTCGATGGCGGTCACGAGATCGTCGCGATTGACGGTCGGCAATTGCGCCACCTGGGCGCTGCCGGCAAAGGCGACGATGCCGACCTTGACCGTGCGCGGCAGATCCTTGATGAAGGCTTTTGCCGCTTCCTGCGCCGCGACCAGCCGGTTCGGCAGCACGTCCGTGGCGCGCATGCTGCCCGAAACGTCCATCGCCAGGATGATCGTCTGCTGGTTCGACGGCAGCGTCACGACCGCCACAGGCCGGGAGGCCGCGACCAGCATCGCCGCAATGGCAAGCAGAAACAGGAACGGCGGAATGTGCCTGCGGATGCTTTGCCGCGCGCCCATCGCCTCGCGCACGATCGAAAGGCTGGCGTAACGCAGCGCCAGCTTCTTCTTGCGGCGCATGAGCCACATATATAAGAGCACCAGCAGCGGCAGCGCCGCCAGCAGCCAGAGAAACTGGGGCCAAAGGAAGTTCATGCTGTCGCCACCTTTGCGTTGTTGCCGCCGCCACCGCCACCGGCTCCCCGGACGCGGCGCTTCCGCAGGTCGGTAAAGCGGAGGATGGCGGCGACCAGATCGTCCTGGGTCGAAAGTTCGAGCGTGTCGACGCCGGCCTTGGCCAGCAACGTACGCAACGCGGCTTCGCGATCCGAAGCGATTTTCGCGAAGCGCTTGCGGAAGCCGGCGTCGTGCGTGTCGACCCAGAGCTGCTCGCCGGTTTCGGCGTCGCGCAGCGGCACAAGGCCGAGGTCAGGCAGCTGAAGCTCCAGCGGGTCGAAAAGCCGGACTGCGATGACTTCGTGGCGCTGCGTCAGCTGCG
>JAQGMX010000341.1 GCA_028292145.1 Variovorax sp. | reverse complement strand
ACCGTTCGACGCAGCCCATCCTCGACGTGTCGAATGCGGTCATCGCCGCTGCGGCCGAGCGTCATGCCAAGACGCTCTGGACCGACAAGCCCTCCGCCGGCCGGCCCCAGCTGGTTCTGGTGCCCGATGAGGCCCAGCAGGCGCAATGGGTCGCGAACCGCGTGCTCGAACATCGCGAAGGCGGATTGGCGCTGAAGTCGCAGGCGGTGCTGTTCCGCACGTCGTACCACAGCGCTGCCCTGGAGCTCGAACTGGCGCGGCGCAACATTCCGTTCGTGAAATACGGCGGCCTCAAGTTTCTGGAAGCGTCTCACGTCAAGGACCTGCTGGCCGTGTTGCGTTTCGCAGAGAACCCGCGCGGGCGAATGGCGGGATTCCGCGTCACGCAGCTGATTCCCGGCATCGGGCCGGCGACGGCCACGCGCTTGCTCGACGCGATGGATGTCGCCGCCGATCCGGCAGCCGCCGTGGCTTCGTTCGTTCCGCCGACGTCGGCCCAGGTCGAGTGGAAGCGTTTCACCGACATCTACGCATCCTTGCGCGCGCCGGGATTGGCTTGGCCGGCCGACATGGACCTCGCGCTGCGCTGGTATCTGCCGCACCTGGAGCGGCTGCACGACGATGCCGGCGTGCGGCGCGGCGATGTCGAACAACTCGCGCGTCTCGCAGCCGGCTACGGGTCGCGCGAGCGTTTCCTGACCGAGCTCACGCTCGATCCGCCCGAAGCGACCAGCGACCGTGCGGGTCCGCCGTTGCTCGACGAGGACTACCTGATCCTGTCGACCATCCATTCTTCAAAGGGCCAGGAGTGGACGTCGGTGCATGTGCTCAACGTGGTCGATGGTTGTTTGCCGGCCGACGTGGCGCAGGGTGCGCAAGAGCTGGAGGAGGAGCGGCGCCTGCTGTACGTCGCCATGACGCGCGCGCGCGACCATCTGCACGTGCTGGTGCCGCAGCGCTTTTACGTCACGCAACAGGCGGTACGGGGCGATCGGCATCTGTATGCAGGCCGAAGCCGCTTCATCACGGAGGCCGACGCGGCGCGTTTCGAGCACGTGACCTGGCCCCCACCGCCCGTACGCGCGCCCAGCGTGCCGGCACCTGCGGCAACGATCGATCTCCTGAGCCGGATGCGCGCGAGCTGGCGCTGAAAACGCGTTTTTCGATCCTTGCTGCCTGCGCTCCGGCCCTCTGCATGAGAGGGTCGAAACGTGACGCAGTTGACAGTATATTTTTGTACTAGTCGTTCCCGAATGCGTTGCAGAGCAATGGTTAGTTGCTATTAAATAAGTAGCATGAGGAGCGCAATTAAAGGTGAACAATCGTTTCGTTTTTATTCCCTAGCCGTACCGGGTTGCAATCCCGTGACAGCTTGTGCATAGTGAATCCAACGCATTCAAGACGTCTCGTTTTTCCCAAGCCGACCGTTACCTTTTTCGGGAAAGCGGTCATTTCCCCAACCGTCAATTCCAGGAGGTCATTTATGAATTTGACGATCAGCGGCCATCACCTCGATGTTTCCCCCGCCCTGCGCAGTTACGTCACCACCAAGTTGGACCGGATCACACGCCACTTCGACCAAGTCGTCGATGTGAAGGTGATCCTTACGGTGGAAAAGCAAAAGGAAAAGGAAGGCCGACAAAAGGCCGAATGCAACATTCACGTCAAGGGAAACGATCTGTTCGCGGAATCGAGCCATGCTGATCTCTACGCCGCTGTCGACGATCTCGTCGACAAGCTGGACCGTCAGGTCGTCCGCCACAAGGATCGGCTGCAGGACCACCATCACGCGGCGCCCAAACGCCTGATGTAAACCCCATTCGGGCAAACACCCTTGCGGGCCACCTTTGTGTGGCCCTTTGCTTTTTGCGGGAGGGGTGCATAATCGCCTCCGTTCCGCACTCACCATGAATCGCCTCGCGTCCATCCTGCCTCCCGCTCAAGTTCTCGTGAGCGTCGATGCCACGAGCAAAAAACGTGCTTTCGAAGAAGCGGGTTTGCTGTTCGAGAATCTGCACGGCCTGGGTCGGGCACTGATCACCGACAGCCTTTTCGCTCGCGAGCGTCTCGGCTCGACCGGCCTCGGTCACGGTGTCGCGATTCCTCATGGCCGCATCAAGGGCATGAAGGCGCCGATGGCTGCCGTGTTCCAGCTGGCCGATCCGATCGGTTTCGATGCGCCGGACGAGCAGCCGGTCGTGCTGCTGATCTTTCTTCTGGTGCCCGAGGCGGCGACGCAGAAGCATCTCGAAATCCTCTCCGAAATCGCCGAACTGCTCAGTGATGCCGCTTTGCGCGAGCAGATCAAGTCGAGCACGGACGCCACGGCGCTGCATGCCCTGATTGCCGGCTGGCAATCGGCGCAGGTCGCCTGAACCACCACTTTCCTCCGCGCGAATGAAGCCGACGGTGATCAGCGCCGACGCGATGTTCGAGGAATTCCGCAGTTCGCTCCGCTGGGAGTGGCTCGCCGGCTTGGGCGCTTCCGAGCGGCAGTTCGATGTCGAGGTCATCAGCCGGGCGCAGTCTGCTGCCGATCTGGTGGGCTATCTCAACTACATCCATCCGTACCGGGTGCAGATCCTCGGCGCGCGCGAAGTCGCCTATCTGTCGCGCGGCACGCCGGAAGACTGTGCCCGCCGCATCGCGCGTATCGTGACGCTGGAGCCGCCGATGCTGGTGCTGGCCGATGGCCAGGCCGCGCCCGACGAGCTGCTGGCGATCTGCGAGCGCGCCCAGCTGCCGTTGTTCGCGACGCGCGAGGGTTCGGCCTTCGTGATCGATCTGCTGCGCGCCTACCTGTCCAAGCACTTCGCCGATCGCACGTCGATGCATGGCGTCTTCATGGACATCCTGGGGCTGGGCGTGATGATCACCGGCGAATCGGGGCTCGGAAAAAGCGAACTGGGTCTGGAACTGATCTCGCGCGGCAACGGGCTGGTGGCGGACGATGCGGTCGACCTGTTCCGCATCAACCAGAACACCATCGAGGGCCGCTGCCCCGAACTGCTGCAGAACCTGCTGGAAGTGCGCGGCATCGGCCTGCTGGACATCCGCGCGATCTTCGGCGAGACGGCGGTGCGCCGGAAGATGCGGCTCAAGCTGATCGTGCACCTCGTGCGCCGAGACAGCTTCGAGCGCGACTACGAGCGCATGCCGGCTGCGCCGCTGACGCAGGACGTGCTGGGCATTCCGGTGCGCAAGGTCATCATCCAGGTGGTCGCAGGGCGAAA
>JAQGMX010000339.1 GCA_028292145.1 Variovorax sp. | reverse complement strand
CGCGGCATCGTGCTCTGCCACACGCCCGGCGTGCTCGACGAGACCGTGGCCGACACCGTGTTCGCGCTGCTCATGGCGACCAGTCGCCGTGTCGTCGAGATGTCGAACCTGGTGCGCGAAGGCCGCTGGACGCAGAACATCGGCGAAGACATGTTCGGCTTCGATGTGCACGGCAAGACCGTCGGCCTGCTGGGCTTCGGCCGCATCGGCCAGGCGATCGCGCGCCGCGCGGCGCTGGGTTTCGGGATGCCGGTGCTGTACCACGCCCGCCGTCCGGTCGACCTGGCAACGCAGGCGCCCGAGCTGCAGGGCAGGGCGGTGCACACGCCGCTCGAGGATCTGCTGGCGCGCGCCGATTTCGTCGTCGCGATGCTCCCGTTGTCGGACGCCACGCGCGGCATGATCGATGCGAAGGTGTTCGGCGCGATGAAGCCGGGTGCCGTCTTCATCAACGGCGGTCGCGGTGCGACGGTCGATGAAGCCGCGCTGCTCGACGCGCTCGACAACGGCGCGTTGCGCGCTGCCGGCCTCGACGTGTTCGCCAAAGAGCCGTTGCCCGCCGATTCGCGCCTGCGTACGCATCCGCGCGTCACGCCGCTGCCGCACATCGGCTCGGCCACGCACGAGACGCGGCATGCGATGGCCGAATTGGCGACGACCAATCTGCTGCAGGCGCTGGCCGGCGAACGGCCGACCGCCGTGTTCGATACGTCCGGGGGCTGAACGCCGTGGGAGTTCGCATACCGCGTCCGCCCCTTTCCAGTTCGGGACGGGCCACCATCGCCGATGTGGCGCAGGCGGCCGGCGTTTCGAAGGCGACGGTGTCGCGCTTCCTCAACCACCGCGAGCGGCTGCTCAGTCCCGACATCGCGACACGCGTCGAAACCGCGATCGCCGCGCTCGGCTTCTCGCCGAACCCGGTGGCGCAAACCCTGAGCCGTGGCCGATCGCGGCTGATCGGCCTGATCGTGGCCGACATCACCAATCCTTATTCCGTCGCCGTGCTGCGCGGCGCCGAGAAAGCCTGCCAGGACGCCGGCTATCTCGTGATGCTGTTCAACCTCGGCAACGAGTACGGCCGCGAGCGCGAGGCCATCAATGCGCTGGCGAGCTACCAGGTTGACGGCTTCATCCTGAACACGCTCGGACGTGGTGCGGGTGCGGTCGACGCGGTGACGATGCACGGCAAGCCAGCCGTGCTGGTCGACCGGCGTCATGACGGCATGGAGGCGGATTTCGTGTCGCTCGATAATGTCGGCGCGGTCGATCTGGCTTGCTCGCATCTGCGGGAAGGCGGTTGGCGCGAGCTGCTGTATGTGTCGGAGCCGGTGAAAGACGTGAGCACGCGTCGCGAACGTACGGGTGCGTTCGGCGAATTTGTCGCGACGCATGCGGCAGACGGCGTAACGGGCGAGGTATTCGAATGCGAAGAGAGTGCGACCGATGCGCTCGACGACGCCTTACGCGCGCTGCACGCACGCTCGACCAAGACGCGTCGCGCCGCGCTGATCACCGGCAATGCGGTCGTCACGCTGCGCATTGCTGCCGCAATGACACGTTTGGGTTGGCAGTTCGGTCGCGAGCTGGGCTTCGTCGGGTTCGATGACCCGGAATGGGCACCGCTGGTCGGTCCTGGACTGAGCGCCATCGAACAGCCGACCGACGCCATCGGTCGAGGCGCCGCGAACTGCCTGATCGAACGGCTGCGGGGGCTCGAAGGTCCGGCCCGCCAGCTGATGCTGCCGGGACATCTTGTGGTGCGCGGCTCCTCGGCGCCTGCAGCACTTGCAGCTCCTACGGCGTCGGCTACACCGTCAGCTGTGTCGTCGACAGCACTTCCTTGAGCACCATGAAACTGCGGATCTGCCTCACACCCGGCAGGTAGAGCAGTTGCTCGGCATGCAGCCGGTTGAAGCTTTCATGGTCGCGCGTTCGCAGCAGCATGAAATAGTCGAACTCGCCGGTCACGACGTGGCATTCGAGGCAGCCCGACACCTTGTGCACGGCTTTCTCGAAGTCGGCGAAGGATTCGGGCGTCGAACGGTCGAGCACCACGCCGATCATCACCAGCATCCCGGCATCGACCGCGCGCGGTTCCAGTAGCGCGACGATGCCGCGAATCATGCCGATGGATTTGAGCCGCTCGACCCGGCGTAAACACGCCGGCGCGCTGAGGTTGACCTTGGCAGCCAACGCCACGTTGGAGACCGAAGCATCCCGCTGCAGCGCCCGGAGAATCGCCCGATCGGTGCGGTCTAGCGCGTCTTTCGGCTGCGCTTGCGCGGTGACACTTGCAGTTTGGCGTTTTGTTGCGTTCATTGATCGATGGGATTAATTAAAAAACGATAGTCCAACTGATGCTGCAGATACGTTAGGAAAAAAGCCATTATTTTGCAACCCTGCGGCGCAGCTTAATTCCTAAGATCGATCCATTCCAGCCATCGATCTTCTTGAGGACCATCGACCATGAATCTGCAGCAATTCCCGCGCTATCCGCTGACTTTCGGCCCGTCGCCGATCCAGCCGCTCAAGCGACTCAGCGCCCACCTCGGCGGCAAGGTCGAACTTTTTGCCAAGCGCGAGGACTGCAACAGCGGCCTCGCTTTTGGCGGCAACAAGACGCGCAAGCTCGAATACCTCATCCCCGAGGCGCTCGAAGGCGGCTACGACACGCTGGTGTCGATCGGCGGCATCCAGTCGAACCAGACGCGCCAGGTCGCCGCCGTGGCCGCGCACCTCGGTCTCAATTGCGTGCTGGTCCAGGAGAACTGGGTCAACTATTCGGATGCCGTCTATGACCGCGTCGGCAACATCGAGATGTCGCGCATCATGGGCGCCGACGTCCGGCTCGACGCGGCCGGTTTCGACATCGGCATCCGCAAGTGCTGGGAAGACGCGATGGAAAGCGTGCGCCAGGCCGGCGGCAAGCCGTTCCCGAGTCCCGCAGGTTGCTCGGAGCATCCGAAGGGCGGACTCGGCTTCGT
>JAQGMX010000302.1 GCA_028292145.1 Variovorax sp. | reverse complement strand
AGTGCTGCGTTGAGCCGCGACAGCAACAGCCGAGAAGGCAATCCAGAGCGCATTCCGCGAGGTGTCGGATGCGCTCCCGCAGCGTAGCGCGTTGGGCCTGCAGTTTCAGGCGCAGCAGACGCTGATCGATACACGCCGCCTGACGCTTAGCACAGCCGGCCGAACCGCGCCGGCGGTCGCCCATCGCAGCTTGGCGACAATGTAGCCAATGATTTCTTCCCGTTTCTTCAAGATGGCACTCGTCCTGGGCCTGCTCTCAGCCATCGGACCGTTCGCCATCGACATGTACCTGCCCGCGCTGCCGGCCATCGGCGCCAGCCTGGGCGCGCAGATCGGCGCCGTGCAGATGAGTCTTACGGTGTTCTTCATCGCGCTGGCGGTGGGGCAGCCGTTCTACGGTCCGATCTCCGACATGGTCGGCCGCAAGCCGCCGCTGTATTTCGGACTCGGCCTGTTCGCCCTGGCAAGCGTCGGCTGTGCGCTGGCGACCGACATCCAGACGCTGATCGTCCTGCGCTTCATCCAGGGCCTGGGCGCCGCGGCCGGCATGGCGATTCCGCGCGCCGTGGTGCGCGACCTGCATACCGGCACCGACGCGGCGCGACTGATGTCGCTTTTGATGCTTGTATTCAGCGTTTCTCCGATCCTCGCGCCGCTCGCTGGCAGCGGCGTGATCGCACTGGCGGGATGGCGGGCGGTGTTCTGGGCGGTGGCGCTGGCGGCGGTGGCCGGGCTGGCGCTGATCGCGTTCTCTCTGCAGGAAACCCGTCCGGCTGCGCAGCGCGTGCAAAGCAGCTTCGGCAGCGCAATCGCGGCTTACGGCGTGCTGTTGCGCGACCGGCACTATCTCGGTCTGGTCTTCATCGGCAGTTTTGCGATGGCCGGCTTCTTCACCTACCTCGCCAACTCGTCGTTCGTGATGATCGGCCACTACGGCCTGTCGCCGACGATGTACAGCGTGGCTTTCGGCATCAACGCGGCCGCATTCATCGGCACGTCGCAGTTCACCGCGACGCTCGGCGAGCGATTCGGGCTGGTGCGGCTGGTCAAGGGCGCCGTGGTCGGCTGCGGTGCGGCGATGGTGCTGATGTTCGGTTACTTCCTGCTGGGCGGCGACTCGATCTGGGCGCTGATCGTTCTGTACTTCATCGCCAGCGGCTTCATGGGCCTGGTGATTCCGACCACGTCGGTCCTGGCACTGGAAAAGCACGGAAACATCGCCGGCACCGCTTCGGCCCTGTTGGGCACGCTGCAGATGCTGACAGGCGCGGTCGCGATGGGCGTCGTCGGGCTGTTCACCGACGGCAAGCCGTTGCCGATGGTGGCCGGCATGGCCGCCGGGGCCCTGATCGCCGTGGTGCTGACGTGGATGACGCTGGGTCATGCACAGCCCGAGCCGGCCCTCGCGACCTGATATGGGACCTGATATGGCAACAGGCACCGAAACGCGCCCGCCCGTCGACGGCCTGCCGCTGCCGCAGCGTTACCGGGCGATGCTGGTGATGATCCTGGGCATCGGTGTGGCGGTGCTTGACGGAACCATCGTCAACCTGGCGCTCCCCGGCATCGCGCGCGAACTCAGCGCCAGCCCGTCGCAGGCGATCTGGGTCGTGAATGCCTACCAGATCGCGACGCTGGTCCTGCTGCTGCCGCTGGCTTCGCTCGGCGATCGCATCGGCTATCGGCGCGTCTACCTGATCGGGATGTCGGTATTCGCCATTGCATCGCTCACCGCCACGCTCTCCAACTCGCTCGGCACGCTGATCGCCGCGCGCGCGCTTCAGGGGCTCGGTGCTGCCGGGATCATGAGCGTCAACGCGGCGATCGTCCGGCTGATCTATCCGTCCGCCAGCCTCGGGCGCGGCATGGCGATCAATTCGATGGTGGTTGCGACGGCGTCGGTTGCCGGACCTTCTGTGGCCGCGGCAATTCTGTCGGTGGCATCGTGGCCGTGGCTTTTCGCCTTCAACGTGCCGTTGGGCATCGCCGTCGTGCTGCTCGGCCGAAGGGCCTTGCCGTTCAATTCGCTGGCAAAGGCCGGCGGCGGCCGATTCACCTGGGTCGACGTGCTGCTGAACATCCTGATGTTCGCGCTGATTTTCCTCGGCGCCGACGGGCTGGGCGTGCGCCAGTCGGCCGTTCCGGGTGCTTCGCCCCTGGTGTCGACGACCGGTGCGATCGCGATGCTGGCCGCCGGCGTCGCCATCGGTTTCGTCTATCTGCGACGGCAGCGGTCGCTCGCGGTGCCGCTGTTCCCGGTCGACCTGATGCGAATCCCGGTCTTCGCGCTTTCCATGGGTACGTCGGTAGCCGCTTTCGCTGCGCAGATGCTGTCGTACATCGCGTTGCCGTTCCTGCTGCTGGACGTCTACGGACGCAGCCATCTGCAGGCCGGTCTGCTGATCACCGCCTGGCCGCTGGCGATCGTCGTGATGGCGCCGATCGCCGGTCGGCTGATCGGGCGCTATCCGGATGGGCTGCTCGGCGGCATCGGGCTGGGCTTGCTGGCGGCGGGTCTGGCGCTGCTGGCCGCGTTGCCCGCCCATCCGTCCGACCTTGACATCGCCTGGCGGATGGCGTTGTGCGGCGCCGGCTTCGGCCTGTTCCAGTCGCCGAACAACCACACGATCGTGACCGCGCCGCCCAAGCACCGCAGCGGCGCTGCAAGCGGCATGCTCGGCACAGCGCGGCTCACCGGCCAGACGCTCGGCGCTGTCGTGGTTGCGGCGGTGTTCGGCGTCTGGAGCCCGCACGAGGGCAGGGGGCCGCTGATCGCGCTGGTGCTGGCGGCGGGCTTCGCTGCCGTGGCGGGCGTGTTCAGTTGCCTGCGTTTGCGGACGGCACGGGCGGTGCACGCATGAAGTCACAACTCGATGTCGTCGTCTGCGAGGGCTGCGACGCGGTGTACGCGCGCTCGCCGTTGCGTCGCCGCGAAGTGGCGAGTTGCCCACGATGCGGCACCGAACTCGATCGGCATTCCGGTACCCAGCAGCAGCGGCTGCTGCCGCTGACCGTCGCCGGGCTGATCATGTTCGCGATCGCCAACCTGTTCCCCATCGTCGAGATCGAGTTGCGCGGTCTGCACAGCCAGACGACGCTGGCCGGCGCCATCGTGACGCTGACCGGCGAGAACATGTCGCCGGTGGCGCTGTTGGTGCTTGTGACGACGCTGCTGTTCCCGCTGCTCCAGTTGCTGTTCCTGCTTTGGCTGCTGGTGCCGTTGCGGCGGCATCGGCGTGTCAAGGGGTTCGCGTGGATGGTGCGCGCCATGCAGTCGCTGCGGCCCTGGGGCATGGTGGAAGTGTTCCTGCTCGGCGTGCTGGTGGCGCTGGTGAAACTGTCCGGGCTGGCCACCGTGATTCCGGGACCGGCACTCTGGGCCTTCATGGCGCTGACCGTGCTGCTGACCGCCATCCTTGCCTTCGATCCACGCGGTTTCTGGGAAATGCTCGACGACTCGCAGAAGGATGAAGTCGGCGCCGAGGTGACCGCGGAAACGTCCGCAAGAATCTCCGCCGAAGGGAAGGCGTCATGACGGTCACCCGCGCCATCGACCTCGACATGATCGGTTGCCGGCACTGCGGCACCGTGTGGGAAGGTGCGGCCGACGGCGAAGCCTGCAGCCGCTGCGGCACACGCCTGCACATCCGCAAGCCCGACAGCCTGAACCGTACCTGGGCGTTCCTGATCTCGGCCTGTCTGATGTACATACCGGCCAACATGCTGCCGGTGATGATGACGCGCTCGCTGCTGGGCACGTCGAACGACACCATCCTGAGCGGCATCATCTTTTTCTGGGTCAGCGGCTCTTACGGGCTCGCGGCGATCATCTTCGTCGCCAGTTTCCTGGTGCCGCTGTTCAAGCTTGCGGCATTGTTCGTGCTCGTCGTCAGCGCCCAGCGGCGCAGCAACTGGCGGCGCGAGGAGCGGGCCAAGCTCTACCATGTGATCGAGATCATCGGCCGCTGGTCGATGCTCGATGTGTTCGTGGTGGCGCTGCTGGCGGGGCTGGTGCGCATCCAGGGCTTTGCCGAGATCACCGCCGGCGTCGGCATCGCGGCCTTCGGGGCGGTCGTCGTGCTGACCATGCTCGCATCGCTGAGCTTCGATCCGAAGCTCACCTGGGACGGCGACCCCGACGAAGACACCAAAGATACCGAAGACATAACCAAACGATCTCAATGAGCGACCAGAACACCGAACCGACCGGCGGCACGTCCCTGCCTGCATCCACGCCACCGCCTCCCGCATCGCCGCAGCGGCCCCGCGTCGTCCGGCGGCGCAACTGGCTGCCTTCGCTGATCTGGCTGATCCCGGTGGTCGCGGCGCTGGTCGGCTTTACGCTGGTTGCGCGGATCCTGCTGTCGAAGGGGCCGGAAATCGAACTGACCTTTAAGACCGCGGAAGGCCTGGAAGCCAACAAGACGGCGGTGAAATACAAGGACGTGCAGATCGGCATCGTCGAGAAGATCCGCTTGGCGCGCGATCGTTCGCACGTTGCCGTCACGGTTCAGCTCAACAAGGACGCGGACGCCTTCGTCGCGCAGGACACGCGTTACTGGGTGGTGCGTCCGCGGCTCGACACGTCGGGCATCTCGGGTCTGGGCACCCTTCTTTCAGGCGCCTATATCGGTGCCGACGCGGGCGTTTCCGAAGAGACCGCCGCAGCGTTCACAGGTCTCGAAACGCCCCCCATCGTCACGCGCGACGCATCGGGTCAGCAGTACATGCTGCGCGCCAACGACATCGGCTCGCTCGATGTCGGGTCTCCTGTCTACTACCGCCGCATCAAGGTCGGGCAGGTCGCCGCCTTCGAGCTGGACCCGGATGGTCGCGGCGTCCAGCTTCGTGTCTTCGTCAACGCGCCCTATGACAAGTTCGTCGGCGCCAACACGCGGTTCTGGCATGCGAGCGGTGTCGACATGCAGATCAACGCCGGCGGCCTGACGCTGCGGACGCAGTCGCTCGCCACCATCCTGCTCGGCGGCATCGCCTTCAGGGCGCCGGAGGACACGCTCGGCCCGATCGCACAGGAGAACACCGCCTTCGCACTGGCCGAAGACGAATCCGCCGCCATGAAGGTGCCGGACGGCCCGGCGGAGACCGTGCTCATGTATTTCAACCAGTCGCTGCGCGGTCTGTCGCCCGGTGCGCCTGTGGATTTCCGTGGCGTCGTGATCGGCGAGGTGAAGTCCATCGGCGTGGAGTTCGACAGCAGCGAGCGCCAGTTCCGCATGCCGGTGCTGGTGCAGATCTACCCCGATCGGCTGCGCCGGCCGGTCGCAGGGCAGGCTGCGCAGCCGGTCCAGCCGCCCGAATCCAGCCAGAAGCGGCGCGAGCGCATCAACTTCCTGATTACCAAGGGATTGCGGGCACAGTTGCGCACCGGCAATTTGCTGACGGGCCAGATCTACGTCGCGCTCGACTTTTTCCCGAAGGCGCCGGTCGCCAAGGTCGATGTCTCCAAAGTGCCGTTCGAGTTGCCCACGATGCAGAACAGCCTCGACGAGTTGCAGTCGCAGGTGCAGGAGATCGTCGGCAAAGTCAACAAGGTGCCTTTCGAGGAGATCGGCAAGGACGTGCGCACGTCGCTGGCGACCCTCGACAAGACGCTCAAGGGCGCCGAGCAACTCACGCGCACGCTCAACAACGACGTGTCGCCGGAGATCACCGCCGCCATGAAGGACGCGCGCAAGACCATCAGCAGCGCCGAGCGCACGCTGGCCGAAGACTCCCCGCTGCAGACCGACATGCGTCAGATGCTGCAGGAACTCACGCGTGCTGCCGGTTCGGTACGCGTGCTGACCGACTACCTCGAACGCCATCCCGAATCGCTGCTGCGCGGCAAACCGGACGACAAGAAATGAAGCCGTTTTTGAAGATGTTTTCTGCGACGGCCGTCTCTGCCGCTGCTGTGCTGGTGGCCGGTTGCGCGAGCCCACCGGATCGCTATTTCACGCTGGCGACGCCTGCCGCGCCCGCCGCGCCGGTCGTTGCGGTGCCAGCGGCCGGCACGCCGATGTTCATCGAACTCGCCCCGGTCGCCATGGCCGAGCGGCTTGCGCGCCCGCAGATGCTGGTGCGCAAGGCGCCGGCCAGCGGCGGCGCCAGCGCGGAAGTCGAATTGCTGGAGCAGCACCGCTGGGCGTCGTCGTTCGAGAACGAGATGCGCGATGCGCTGGCCAGCGGCATTGCCGCGAGGCTCGGCGCGGTCGATCTGACCAAGGGAGGCCGGCAACCTGCGCAGCCGGCCTGGCGAATCGCCGTGCAGCTGCAGAATTTCGACGCCGTGGAGAACAGCCGTGTCGATGCGGCTGTCAGCTGGACGGTGCGCCGATCGGACGGTGAACGCAGCGCGACGTGCCAATGGACCGGCAGCGAGCCGGTCGGCAGCGGCATCGATGCCTTGGCGCAGGGCGCGCAACGCGTGACGGCGAAGGCGGCGGAGGCGATTTCGCGGCACGTCGGCACGATGGCGCGCGCGACGGCGCCGGGCACGGCGGCAGTTGCAAGCTGCGGCTGAACAGACCGTCCAGACCGAACCGGTCTGGACGGTCTGGTGCGACGGCAGCGCCATTCCGAATCCCGGGCGGATGGGCGTCGGCGCTGTTCTCGTGGCGCCCGACGGCAGCCGCTACGCGCTGACGCAGACCTTGCCAGGCACGGGATGCAACAACGAGGCCGAGTTGCGGGCGGTGACGCTGGCGCTCGAAGCACTGAAAGCGCGGGGCGCGGAGACGGTCAGGGTCTACAGCGACAACAGCATCGTGGTGGTGCAACTTGGCGATGTTGCAAGACCTTCCGCACCGCCTGTCGCACGGCTCGATGGATTGTTCGACGATGCGCGTGCTCTGGCAGCGACATTCAGGCGGGTGGAAATGGTCTGGATTCCTCGCTCCCGCAACGCAGAGGCCGATGCGCTCGCCCGTGCTGCGCTGGGTGTCGGGCCGAAGCAGCGCAAGGCAAAGCACATGTTGCGCTGAAAGCCGGCCAAGTTTCTACCCGGCCAACCCCACATACACATTCTGCACATCGTCATTCGCGTCGATCGCAGCCAGAAATGTTTCCACTTCTTCCAGATCCTCCGCGCTCAGGCTCGCCGGATCGACCGGATTCTTCGCCTTGTAGCCGAGCTTCGCCGCGATCACCGTGAAGCCCTGCGCGGGGAGGGCGCGGCTGACGATGTCGAGATCGGTCGGATCGGTCAGGAACAGCGTATGGCCTTCTTCGGAGCCCGGCTCGAAATCTTGCGCGCCGGCTTCGATCGCGGCGACTTCTGGATCGGCGTCCGGCTTGGACGGTTCGGCCTCGATCATGCCGAGATGGTCGAAATCCCAGGCGACCGAACCGGACGTGCCCAACTGGCCCTTGCGGAACAGCACGCGCATTTCCGGCGCGGTGCGGTTCACGTTGTCGGTCAGGCATTCGACCATCAGCGGCACGCGGTGCGGCGCGAAGCCTTCGTAGATCACGTGCTCGAAGTGCACGGCCTCACCGGTGAGCCCGGCGCCTTTCTTGATGGCGCGTTCGAGCGTTTCCTTGGGCATCGACACCTTGCGCGCCTGCTCTGCCACCAGCCGCAACCGCGAGTTGAGCGCCGGATCGGCACCGCCGCGCGCGGCGATCATGATTTCCTTGGCCAACTTACCGAACATGCGACCCTTGGCATTCGCGGCCAGGTCCTTGTGTTTTGCTTTCCATTGCGCGCCCATGTCTGGCTCCTTGTTGTTTCGGCGCCCGAATGCGCCACAGCGGCGATTTTCACCCCTGTGCGCGGAATGTCGCCGATGGCTCAACGGGCAGTTGGCTGACCTGCAACCGTTGTCGGTTGGCCAGCATCTGTCGTTTCAGTCGAGGTCGATCATGTCGGACGTTTCTCAATCGCCACTTCCATCGTCGGTGCAGCGCCGGAGCCTGTTGAAACTGGGTGCGACGAGCACGACCAGCATCTTGCTTGCCGGCGCTGCGGCGGCGCAGTCTTTGCCGGGGCCGAGTCCGGTCGATACCGGCAGCGTGCAGGACGGTCGAGTGGTCTTCCCGCCCTGGCGCGGCGATGCGGACAAGCCGGACACACCGCCGCCAGCACCGCTGGCTCCGGCACAGCGGGTCGGCTTTGCCGTCGTCGGGCTGGGTCGTTTGTCGCTGGCCGAGTTGCTGCCGGCTTTTGCCGAATCCACTCAGGCACGTTTGGTGGCGCTGGTTTCTGGTTCGCCAGACAAGATGGCGACCGTTGCACGTCAATACGGGATCGCGCCCGGGTCTTGCTATAGCTACGAAGACTTCGAACGCATCCGTGACAACCCCGACATCCAGGCCGTCTATATCGTCTTGCCCAACGCGTTGCACCGTTCCTTCACGGAACGCGCGGCGGCGGCCGGCAAGCACGTGCTTTGCGAAAAGCCCATGGCGACCACGACCGCCGACGCGCGCGCCATGATTTCCGCCTGCAATAAGGCCGGCGTGAAACTTATGGTCGCGTACCGCATCCAGTTCCAGCCGCATCACCTGAGAGCGCGGGAGTTTGTGGCCCAGAAGACCTTCGGACGATTGGTCTCCTTCAGCGCCGGTAACGCGCAGACGGTGCATGCCACCGCAGCACAACAGTGGCGCCACAAGCGTGCGCTCGCCGGTGGCGGCGCGCTGCCCGACATCGGGCTGTATTGCCTGAACACGGCGCGGTTCGTCAGCGGACAGGAGCCGGTCGAAGTCTTTGCACGCATCTACAGCCCGCCCGGCGATCCGCGATTTTCGGAAGTCGAGGAAACGGTCGATTTCATGCT
>JAQGMX010000279.1 GCA_028292145.1 Variovorax sp. | reverse complement strand
CGCACCGCCTTGCGCGGCAGCAGGCCCATCAGCGCCAGCGAAGTCATCGACTTGCCGCAGCCGGATTCGCCGACCAGGCACAGCATCTCGCCGCGGTTCACATGGAAGTCGATGCCGCGCACGGCATGCAGCATGCCGCGCTCGGTCGGCAGGTCGACGCGCAGGTTCTTCACGTCCAGCAAAGGTGTGGTCATGTCGTGCCTTTCAGTTGCGGCCATCGGGCGCAGTGAGGTCGCGGATGCCGTCGCCGACCAGGTTGATGGCAAGCACCAGCAGCGCGAGGACGATGCCCGGAATCACGATCACCCAGGGCTGGAAGAACATGTAGGCCTTGCCTTCGGCAACCATCAATCCCCACGACGGCGTCGGCGGTTGCACGCCCAGGCCGAGGAAGCTCAACGTCGATTCGAGCAGGATCGCGTGGGCCATTTCCAGCGTGGCGACCACTGTGAGTGCGCTCATCAAATTCGGCAGCAGTTCTCGCACCAGGATGTACGGCGTCGATGCGCCGAGTGCCTTGGCTGCGGCGATGAATTCGGCATCGCGCAGCTGCTGCGTCGCCGACCGCGTGACGATCGCGAAGCGGTCCCACAACAGCAGGCCGAGCAGCACGATCACCACCTGCAACGAGCCGCCGACCAGCGACGCCATCGCCAGCGCGACCAGCACCACCGGCATCGCGAGCCGGGTCGTGATGATGTAGCTGATGACCGCATCCACGCGGCCGCCGTAGTAGCCGGCCAGCACGCCGAGCGTGGTGCCGATGACGCCCGAGATCACCGCCGTGACACCGCCGATGATCAGCGATACGCGGGCGCCGAACAGCAGCCGGCTCAGGTAGTCGCGGCCGAGCTTGTCGGTGCCCAGGACGTGTTCCCAGCTGCCCTTGTCGTGCCAGATCGGCGGGATCAGGCGGCGCGTCACGTCCTGCGCATACGGATCGTGTGGCGCGAGCCAGGGCGCGAAGATCGCGGCCAGCACGATCAGCCCGAGGATCACCGCGCCGATCGTGAGACCGTGCTGGCCGAGCACGCGGCGCAGCAATTTGCGCCATGCCGGTGTCGGAGGCAACGTCAGCGAGGGCTTTACAGGAATAGCCGACACGGCAGAAGTAGGGAGCGTTGAAGCATTCATGTTCATGTCCTCAACGTGTTCGCATGCGCGGGTCGAGCGCGGCGTTGAGCACGTCCGCGACGAAGGTCAGGCCGATGTAGAACACCGCGATGATCAGCACCACCGCCTGGACCACCGGGTAGTCGTTGCGCGAGATCGAGTCCCACGCGAGCTGGCCCAGGCCCTGCATCGAATACACCGATTCGATGACGACCGAGCCGCCGAGCATGAAGCCGAGCTCCACGGCTGCCAGCGCCACGACCGGGATGATCGCGTTGCGCAGCGCATGCTTGAAGACCACGCGCGACGGGCTCAGGCCTTTGGCGCGCGCCGTGCGGATGTAGTCGGAGCCGAGCACGTCGAGCATGCCGGCGCGGGTCAGCCGCATCATGGCCGGCATCGCGTAATAACCGAGTGCGACGGCCGGCAACACGAAGTGCTGCCAGGTGCCGTTGCCGGCCACAGGCAGCCACTTGAGCCCGACCGAGAAGATGATGATCAGCGTCAGCGCGAACCAGAATGTCGGCATGGCCTGCCCGACCACGGCGATCATCAGCGACAGCCGGTCAATCCAGGTGTCGCGGTAGATGGCAGCCAGCACGCCGAGCGGAATCGCCACCACCACCGCCAGCAACAGCGCGACGCCGCCGAGTTTGAGCGTGATCGGCAAGCGTTCGCCGATCAGTTCGACCACCGTGTTCTGGAAGTAGAACGAGCGCCCGAAATCGAGCCGCACCGCAGCGCCGAGCCAGTCGAAGAACTGCGACGTGATCGGCCGGTCGAGCCCGTACTGCACGCGGATCTTCTCCACGTCGGCGGCGGTGGATTCCGGCCCGGCGATGGCGGTGGCCAGGTCGCCGGAGAGGTGCAGCAGCATGAAGCTGATGACGGCCACGGTCAGCATGACGCTGAGCGCGACCAGCAGCCGGCGGAAGATATAGATCAGCATGGGCGGACTCGGTTGCCTGGCGCTCGAGGCCGGCTTATTTCCAGCTCGCCGCGAAGAAGCGCGGCAACTCGTCCGGCTGCGCGTCGAACTTCAGGTCGGACGTGAACGCGTAGTTGGTCGAGTACGAGAACAGCGGCGCCCACATCGCCTGCTCGGAGATGCGCTGCAGCGCCTGCGCGTACTTGGCCTTGCGCTCGGTCTTGTCGATCGTGGCGTCCGCGGTCTGCAGCAGTGCGATGGTCTGCGGGTCCTTGGCCGTATCGTCCGGCCCGCCCTTGAAGTAGTTGCCGGCGAAAGCCGATGCGTCGTTGATGGAAAACGAACCCCATGCCTGGAACGACAGCGGCGCGCGGCCCGAGCGGATCTCGTTGCGCAGCGCCGGGTACTGCACGAAATGCAGCCGTGCGCGGATGCCGACCTTGCGCAGGTCGCCGATCATGGCTTCGGCATATTCACGCTCGCGATAGGCCCAGAGGTCGGTGTCGAAGCCGTTCGGAAAACCGGCTTCGG
>JAQGMX010000275.1 GCA_028292145.1 Variovorax sp. | reverse complement strand
GGTTTCCGGACAAAGTGGAGCGACACGAGCGAACTGCAGAGCAACCAGCCGTTGTTCACCCTCCAATCACTGCGCCTGCAATTCCGCCGACACGCGCAATCGTTGCTTCGCACATCGTCGAGACCGACTTGACCGACTCGGAAATCGACGCGCTTCCCGCCGATCTCCCGTTTCTTGCCTACGCGCGTCCGCGCATCGCGTCTCCGCCCAAGACGCGGACCCTGAACCGGCTGTGATCCGCGCGACTGTGATTTACTCCACGGTTCCTGCAAGCCAACCCATTCAGATCCCGCCACGATGCGCCTGCTCCTGCTCGAAGACGACGTGATGATCGGCGAAGCCGTGCTCGATCTGCTGCGCGCCGAGGACTATGCCGTCGACTGGGTCAAGGACGGTGAGGCGGCGGAAAGCGCATTGCGCTCGCAGCATTACGACCTGGTGATGCTCGACCTCGGCGTGCCGCGTCGCGACGGCATGGCCGTACTGCGTTCCTTGCGGGCCCGCAAGGAGCGGATGCCGGTACTGATCGCCACGGCGCGCGATTCGGTGCAGCAGCGCATCGAAGGGCTGGATGCCGGCGCAGACGATTACGTGCTGAAGCCGTACGACCTCGACGAGTTGCTGGCGCGCATCCGTGCATTGTTGCGTCGGGCGTCGGGACGCGCCGAACCGGTTTACGAACACATGGGTGTGACCATCAATCCGGTCACGCGAGAGGCGACTGCGGGCGGGCTGCCTGTCGTGCTCTCGGCGCGCGAATGGGCGGTGCTCGAACCGTTGATCGCGCGACCGGGGCTGGTGCTGTCTCGCGCGCAACTCGAAGAAAAACTCTACAGCTGGAAGGACGAGATCAGCAGCAACGCGGTCGAGGTCTACATCCACGGGCTGCGCAAGAAGCTGGGCGCCGACCTGATCCGCAACGTGCGCGGCGTCGGCTACATGGTGCCGAAGTGACGGCGCTGAAGCTGCGGTTCGCCGGCACGTCGCTGCGTGCGCGCCTGCTCGTGTTCCTGCTCGCCGCGATCGTGCTGGCAGCCGGTACGCAGGCCTTTGTCGCGTATCGCACAGTGTTGCAGGAAGCCGACGAGATCTTTGATTACCACATGCAGCAGATGGCGCTGTCGCTGCGCTCCGGTCTGCCGCCGGGCGGCGCGGCCGGCGGACTGGGCGGCACCGAGCAGAACTTCGAGTTCGTCGTGCAGGTCTGGACCACCGACGGCGTCCGCATTTTCGAATCCGCCGACAAGGCTGCCTTGCCGCAACTCGCCGTGCTGGGTTTCGCGGACGTCGGCGCGCGCGGAACGACCTATCGCGTGTTCTCGATGCAGACACGGGCGCTGGTGATCCAGGTCGCGCAGGACATGGCGGTGCGGCGGCAGATGGCGCGCGCGCTGGCTGTGCGCACGGTGGCGCCGGTCGCGCTGATGGCGCCGGTTCTGATGCTGGTGGTCTGGCTGGTGGTGAGTCTTTCGCTGGCGCCGGTCGCGCGCGTGCGCCGGCAGGTGGCCGAACGACAGGCCGACGATCTGTCGCCGGTCAGCGAGACCGGACTGCCGGCCGAGGTGCGTCCGCTGGTGCAGGAGCTGAACCTGTTGTTCGGGCGCGTGCGGCGGGCCTTCGACGCGCAGCGGCATTTCGTCGCCGATGCGGCGCATGAACTGCGCTCGCCGTTGGCGGCCTTGAAGCTGCAGGTGCAGGGCCTGCAGCGCGCCGGTGACGATACGGCACGCGATGTCGCGGTGCGCCGGCTGGTTGCGGGCATCGATCGAGCAACGCGGCTGGTCGAGCAGATGCTTGCGCTGGCGCGGCACGAGGCCGGTGCCGCGGCCGGTGTGCCCTTGGCGACGGTGGACCTGCCCGAACTGGCCCGTATCGCCGTCTCCGACGTTGTCGCCGCAGCGCAGGCGCGCGGCATCGACATCGGTATCGCGCAAGCGGACGCTGCATCCGTGCGCGGTCAGCCGGAAGCGTTGCGCATGCTGCTTCGCAACCTGCTCGACAACGCCGTGAAGTACACGCCGGAGGGCGGGCGGATCGACGTGCGCATCCTGAGAGCGGGGGAAGGAGCGGAGATCAGCGTCGAGGACAGCGGTCCCGGCCTGCCGCCGGCGGAACGCGAGCGTGTGCTCGACCGGTTCTACCGCGCCGGCGAACCGCAGGCGCCCGGCAGCGGGCTGGGGCTTTCGATCGTGAAGTCGATTGCCACGCTGCACGGCGCGCGCATGGAACTGGGCGAATCCGACGCGCTGGGCGGGCTGGCCGTGCGCGTCATCTTTCCTGCGCCGGACGCGGTTGTTTTAAGCCGGGCTTAAGTCTTCGCGTCAACAGTCCTTCCATCGCGTCAATCCGACGCTGCGATGTTTCACAGAAGGACTCCGACATGACCACCCGAACGATTTCGACCAAGGCTCTCGTGATCGCCATGGCTTCCGCCGGCGTGATCGGCGCCGTGGGCGCCGGCGCCTACAGCAGCGCGCGTGCCGTCTCGGCGCCGCAAACGGTCGCCAGCGTGACCACGGTGTCCGATACCGCCGCGCCCGCGACCCTCGCGGCGCCGCTGGTGTCGATGCCCGACTTCTCCACCATCACGTCGCGCGACGGTCCTGCCGTAGTGAACATCAGCGTTTCCGGCACCAAGAAGGCGTCGAACGAGGAATCCGACGCCATCGCCGGCATGGACCCGGACGATCCGATGGCGCAGTTGTTCCGTCATTTCCAGGGCGGCGCGCAAGGGCGTCGCGGCCAGCAGCAGCAGCAACGCGAAGTGCCGACGCGCGGGCAGGGATCCGGCTTCATCGTGAGCGCCGACGGCATCATCCTGACCAATGCGCATGTCGTGAAGGATGCGAAGGATGTCACGGTCAAGCTCACCGACCGTCGCGAATACCGCGCCAAGGTTCTGGGTTCCGACGCCAAGACCGACATTGCAGTGCTCAAGATCGAGGCGAAGAACCTGCCGACTGTCGCGCTCGGCAGCACGAAGCAACTGAAAGTTGGCGAATGGGTGCTGGCGATCGGTTCGCCTTTCGGCTTCGAGAACACGGTGACGGCGGGCGTCGTCAGCGCCAAGGGTCGCTCTCTACCCGATGACAGCTATGTGCCGTTCATCCAGACCGACGTGGCGATCAATCCGGGCAATTCGGGCGGGCCGCTGCTGAACTCGCGCGGCGAGGTGGTCGGCATCAACTCGCAGATCTACAGCCGCAGCGGCGGCTATCAGGGCGTGTCTTTCGCGATCCCGATCGACGTCGCGATCCAGGTCAAGGACCAGATCGTGGCGACCGGCAAGGCCACTCATGGGCGGCTCGGCGTTGCGGTGCAGGAAGTGAATCAGGCTTTCGCTGATTCGTTCAAGCTCGACAAGCCCGAAGGCGCGCTGGTGTCGAACGTGGAGAAGGGCGGTCCGGCGGACAAGGCCGGCCTGCGCTCGGGCGACGTGATCCGCAAGGTGGACGGCCAGGCCATCGTGTCGTCGGGCGATCTGCCGGCGGTGATCGGCCAGTCCAGGCCCGGCAGCACGGTCACGCTCGAGATCTGGCGTGGCGGCGCGCGCTCGGAGTTCACGGCGAAGCTAGGCGATGCGATGGAGAAGACGCCGGTCGTGGCGAGCGCCGACGACGCGGATGCATCGCAGGGCAAGCTCGGCCTGGCGCTGCGCCCGCTGCAGCCGCAGGAGCGCCGCGAAGCCAAGGTCGACATCGGATTGCTGATCGAGGACACCGGCGGACCTTCGGCGCGCGCAGGCGTCCAGGCCGGCGACGTGCTGCTGGCCATCAACGGAACGCCGGCGAAAAGCATCGAGCAGGTGCGCGAGGTTGCGTCGCATGCGGACAAGTCGGTGGCGCTGCTGATCCTTAGGGACGGTGAGCGCATCTTCGTGCCGGTGCGGATCGGCTAGTCGAGGACGTTGTCGAAAGATTCTTGCAAACTCTTTCACGTAACGGCCTCTCAACCTGGGGCCTGCATTGGACGGCACCGTTCAACGCGGAAAACTTCCACTGCTTTTTGCGGCGTCCGTCGTACAACCGGGGCTTCAAGAAACGGAAAGCACAACATGACTGGAACAGGACGATTGGCGCTGAGCGTGAACGAGCTGGAAGAGGGCGAGTTCCACTACGTCCTGCTCGAGGCCGTCACCATGCCCGGCGAGCTGCTGTGCTTCCGTCCGCGCGAACTCGGCGAACGCGCGCATCCGACACCGATGGACGCCTGGTTCTCCGGACTCGGCGTCGTGCGCCGGCTCCAGATGGGATGAATCGAAAATTTCTCGGGTCGCTTGATAGAGGCTAATTTCTCGCGCTATAATCTGAGGCTTGTTCCTCGATAGCTCAGTTGGTAGAGCGCCGGACTGTTAATCCGTAGGTCCCTGGTTCGAGCCCAGGTCGAGGAGCCATTTACAAGCACCAGCGGCATTAGAGAGCTTGCTATCAAATTGGTAGCAAGCTCTTTTTCTTTGTGTAGCCGCTTTGCTTCATGTAGCCACTGTGTAGCCACGGGGACAGGGCTTTGTACCCGGCTACGTGGGTTCTGGCATCGCGAGCATGCCTGCGCGTAGTTCACGGTTCGCCCTCATGCACACGCGATTGATCCGGACAGTCAACTGCTTTCAGGGCGAGGTCAGATCATCGAGCGGGCCGGGTACACAGCAATAGATCTGAGAAGCAAGCCTCTTCCATGCTGCTAACGGGTGGGCAACTGCAGGCTGCAACCGTCAACGGCCCATCTTTGCAAGCGCGGCCATTCTGGCTAAAGCTGCACCTATCGCCAAGCCAACGCCGTCAGCGATTACGTCAGCCAAGTCTGCGCTGCGATCTGGAGTAAATGACTGAAGCACTTCGATGAGGCATCCGTACGCAAGCAGCACGCCCAGCGCTTTTACCGTCCGACCGGGCCAAGCCCAATGCGAGAGGAAGGCGAGTGCGGCAAAACCGAGCATGTGATTGCTCTTATCCCATCCGGTGGAGGGCATTGGTTGGGACAACGGAAGCAAGGAAAGCACCATGATTGCCGCCGTGCAGATGGCAAGTGCGAGGCGCCACAACATGAGTTTCTGGTTTCGCGACATTTCTCTGTATCGGATAGACAGGATCTTCAATTTTTAGAATAGGCAGTCGGTGCATCCCGTTGACCGGCGAGTACGAGGATGAAAGTGCCGCGAGGCGCGGCGGCACATTTACTGTGTTCAGCGAGGATGCAGGAATCTGTGACTGCAAATGTCTGTCAGCGCCTCCCGCGCCCGATCTTCACAAACGGCTTTTCGATTAGGACGTAGCTGATCACGGCCAACAGCATGATCAATGCGATCGATACTGCGACCCCAGCCAAGCCTGTCAAACCCATTCGGTCGCGCACCCACAGCAGAACTGGAAAGTGACAGAGGTAGATCGCGTACGAGGTTTCGGAGATCAGGAAAACTAGCTGGCTGCGAATCGGCTGGCTGTTGAGTGCGGTCACGAGCAGCAGCGCGATGCCGATTCCTGTGACGAACAACGGATTGAAGACCAGGTAATACGGCTGAGCCAGGAAAACTAAGAGCGCCAGACAGAGCGCCAGGACCGGGTTGATATGGGCCACTACGCGTCGGTGAAAGTAGATCCAGGCGCCGAGGACGAAAAAAATGGCCTGGGCGAAAAAGTGATTGACGACGAAGAGGTGCGAGTAGCCCGGGTTGGTGTCGCTCATGCCGGGGTAGATGAAATCGAGCGCCCCCGTGGTGGCTGTGTAAGTCCATGCGGTCGAAACGATCAGGGTGACTGCGACCGTCGGCCAGCGCAGAACCCCGTTCCCGATGAGCAGTAGCGGGGCAAGCGCGTACCAGAGCACTTCGATGGTCAGCGTCCAGCTCACGTGCAGTACGTCGAACTTCACCAAGGCCGATGGCACCAGATGCTGCATGAAAGCGAGGTTGACCGCGAAGGCCCACGGGTCTGCGGCGATCGAGCTGACCGTAATCACCTTCGTGCCAATTCCGATTACCAAAAAGAAGAAGAGATACGCCGGGACAATTCGAAGGACCCGGTGAATCACATAGTCCTGACGGCTGTGCTTTACACAGCTCGCACTGATCAGGTAGCCGCTGATGACGAAAAACAGTTGGACACCGAACCAGCCACCATTGGCACCGAAAAAAGGGATGTTGCCGCCGAAGACATGCTGACCGTGATGAGCAAACACCGCCGTGATCGCGAGCGCACGCAGCAGGTCGACGTTGTTCTGTCGGGAGTTGTCAACGAGGGCGTGCAGGTTCGAACGTAGAGCAAACGGCGAAGCCATCGTGGCGCCTTGTGCATTGCAGTTTAGAGGCTCGGATTGTCCAAGGAAAGCGATGAAACATTCCGCTTGGATCAATCAGCGGCAGCAAAACGCAAAATTCTTGTGAACTAATCTGTGGCTACGTCGACTTCAACTTTGATTCCTCAGCGTTGCGCTTGCGCGTGGCTGCGGCCTTACGTGCGGATGCCGAGCGCTCTTCCGGGCTGCGCGATGCCGCGGCCGTACCGCCGCGCTTGCCACCTGTTCGGGAGGGCTCATGACTCTCCGGATGCCCTCGTCCCGAGCCGCTCTTCTTGCCGCCCCCAGTTTCCTTGTTCACCGTTGCCCAGGCCCGACGTTCCGCTTCGGATGCCGGCATGCCGCGGTCTTCGTATCCCGCCTCGATGTGCTCTGCTTGACGCTTTTGTTTGTCCGTATATGAAGACTTGTCACCACGTGGCATGTCGAATCTCCTGGAAGTCTGTTGAAGACTGCGTTTTCATGCGCCCGGGCCGGCGCAATGTAGGACTTTTAAGCCCGAAGCCGTCGGTGGAACGGGCGAACGGGCGGCTTTAAATCTAGACAAGGTCGGTCGCCTTAAGCGAGGCGTATACGTGGGAGGGGCGAAGTGCTTCTAGCCAAGCCCATGTCCTAGCTGCTGTTCTTGTTGCCGTCGGCGCTCAAGCGCACAAGCGAGACAACAGGTCGAATCAATCAGCTTTTGCGACCGTCGCTGGGTTCGTTCGTAGGGGACAAGATCTCTGCCGGTGGCCCAAGAGGAGCACTGTCTCCGCCTTTGGCATGAGTTGTTCCACCACTGCGGGCGCTGCCGGAGCGACCCGAGTAGATCTCGTCATCATCAAAATTCAACGGCTCTGTGTCGGGACCACCGCCACTTTCGACTCTTGCCCCTTGGTCGTGCTCCTCGCCATTGGTCGGACCGACCGGGTCGGCATCTTCGTTGTCAGTTGGACGGTCGTTGCCATGTGAGGTGTTCATAAAGAATCCAAGATCAGGTTATGCGGCTGCTGTCTTATCAACTCAATATGGTTTTCTTTAATGGCACCAACGTAGGAATTTGTCGTGCGCCCCTGCCGGATCGGTGATCGGCGTCGATGAGGATTCATCGCGAAACCAACTTGAGGGCTACGGGGCTACGGGGCTACGGGGCTACGAAGTGTGAAGCGGACGCTGTCCTGATTCGATACGCTCAGCGCATGTGCAACCGATACGAAACACCCACACAGATCGAGACCGAGCGTTTCTGGCACCTGGGTCGGGACAACGCGCCCGCAGTCTGGCCTCGCGCCGTCTTCCCCCGTGCACCTGGCCCGTTCATCCGCCGCGCTCGTGACGCTGCAGGCTACGAGCGTGAGCTGATCGTTGGGCAATGGGGCCTGATCCCGTGGTTTGCCAAGGAGCCGAAGCTCAAGTTCCCAACGAACAACGCACGCAGCGAGGAGTTAGAGGCAAAGGCTAGCTACAAAGACCCTTGGAAAAGGGGGCAACGTTGCATCATTCCTGCGTCAACCTTCGATGAACCAAATTGGGAGACGGGAAAGAACGTCTGGTGGCAGTTCAAGCGTGCGGACGGCGATCCTTGGGGGTTAGCCGGGCTTTGGAACACCTGGATCGACAAGGCCACGGGCGAGGTGCACGAGAGCTACACGATGCTGACCACCAACGCGGACGACCACCCGCTGATGCGCCGCATGCACAAGCCCGATCCGAAAGCGCCGGCCGACAAGCAGGACAAGCGGTCCGTGATCCCTCTGGATGCGGCTGACTTCGATCAGTGGCTGGAAGGTACGGCCGACCAAGCAAAGAAGCTGATGAAGCTGGCGCCGGTTGAGGTGTTCGAGTCATACCCGCTCGCAGCGGCACAGGCGGAGCTGCGCTGATCAGGCGCTCATCCCAGATCTGGATGTCCGGCCCCGTGAACCGGCGAGCGAGGGTGCACCGGTCAAACGCGAGAAGTTCGGTTTTGGATTCGGCTTGCTGAAGTGACGGCAGGATGATGGTCGCGGAGTCCTCTGCGCTAGCCGCAAGCTAGGCATCGGAACCTTCTCTTGTGCACCGAATTTGAGGCGCTTCCGCCTACAAGGTGCTGCCTTGCGCTAAATAAAATGTACGGAAATTGCTTGGCGGCTGAAGAAGTACGCCTGACTTCAAGCCGGCTTTTCCGGCGTCGATGGGAAATAGATGACACGCAAAGACCAGATGCTTGAAGAATTCGATGGCTTGGCTGCAGCAGAGCTTGACGACATTACGACGCTCGAAAATGGCAAACCGGCGCGCGTTGCAACGATACGGCCGGCTGTGCAATTAAAACCAGCTGTGGCGAGAGCAGGCTTTTGGGACTGGCTTATCGGAATTGGTGCTGTCAGTCTCGTGATTCTTGCGGCACGCAGATAACTGGGCTCAGAACCTGCGCTAGACGAAAAAGCCGTGGCCTCAAGTTTCCGTCCTCGTTTTTAGGAGAACCTTATGCCAGATGACAAAAGCATTCGTGGGCCGGCTGATGCACTGCGTATCAATGTGAACGAGAAGCACGAGGTGCATTACTGGACGGCCACGCTGGGCGTGTCCGAAGCCGAACTGCGATCGGCCGTGGCCGCAGTCGGTGTTATGGCTAAGGACGTACGAGCCCACCTCGGCAAACCTGAGCGATAGGCGGGATCGGCAAAGAATGGCGATGAACGCTACCGAAAAGCGCCTGCGCCCCATGTCTATTTTGGAATCCGAGGTCGGCGTGTTGACAGGTGTCAAACGCAACTTCGGTAGTTAACTCAAGTTTGAGCTTCGGTAGCTGGGCAAGGGCGCAGTTCGAGTGAGAAGTCAGGGAACCGTCGCAATGCGCACCTTGTCGATACCAATGATTCCTGAGCTAGGTCCGCCATACATCGCGTTGATGAACGCGACGCGAACCACGGTGCCTCTGAGTGCCTGCACGTTGGCACTGGTGTAGGTCATCGTCTGGGATGTCAGCGTGGTGTCGGCGGTGCGACAGTAATTAAAGCTTTGAGCGCCCACGACGTTGGATGGGTAGCCGGGGACGGCGTTGGAAGGGTACAGGCCAATGAACAGGCACGGTCCTCCCGTGTTGATGAAACGGTTGCCGATGTCGAACGTGAATGTCAGGCCATTGGCATCCGCTGGAATCGTGATGTCCTGGTACAGCGTGCAACTGTAGTAGCCAGAGTCTGACGACGAACTGCCCAACGCGACGTTGCTTCCGTCGGTGGCCGGAAAACCAGGCTGACCTGTGCGCGTCTTGGTCCCCGGGGCGGCTGTCGAAGAGGCGCATCAATCTGCTGACGGCCGTCAACTCTGTCAACGTCAGCAAGACCGGCGACACCTATCGCTGGCGATCCATGCGATGAACAATTTTCACCACCTTGTGGGCTTCGTCAGGCAGGGCGGATGTGCGACTACTGGATGCGAGCCGGTGTACTTGTTGGCATCTTGTGGCTCATCCCATGCATCTGCACCTGTAATGGCGAAGTAGGCGCCTTCGCTTTCGACGCACAGCGCTGCGATCGAGATCCCCGCCCTTGCTGAGATGACTTGGATGGCTTAGAGATTGCTGAAGCCTAGGCCTCGGGCGGCTGCCAGCTGCTGGGCGTCGGCAGGCAAGAATTCAGGGAAAGCGGCGGAATCTGCGTGTCCGTGATCGGCGGCATCAGTGCCTTCCTCGCTTGACAGCCGGAGCAGCCCACGCGGAAAGCGTTCAGGCCGTTGTCGCGGCAGACCTCACACAGGGGGACACATACGGCGCGGTCATACTGGAGGTTTCAACTGAGGGGATTGACAATGACCGCGACTAATGTGAACAGTGAGCTCTACGTCGACGCTTGGAACGCTGCGCTGAGCGCTGATCCGGAGTGCGAGGGGCTGCAGGTTGTCGCCGTGCCGCCGA
>JAQGMX010000249.1 GCA_028292145.1 Variovorax sp. | reverse complement strand
CCAGACGCGCCTGATGCCCGCCATCTTCGAAGCCGACGCCGCTGCGGCCAACGCGGTCCGGCTCGGCAAGATCGCGAAGATGCTCGAAGTGCCGGTCTGGGGCACCGAGCAGAACCCGTCCAAGCTCCGCGAGAACCTGCCCGAGATCCGTGCGCTGTGCCAGCAGACCCTGGCGAAGATGCATTTCAGCGGCGTCGAGGAAGGCCTCGGCGAATGGCTGCGCCCGCCGGCCAAGGCGCCGCAGGGCAACGCCCGCAGCCTGCCGAAGCATCTGCAGAAGCCCGCCGGTGCCGGGGAGGAGCGCAACACGATCGTCATCGCAGGCTGCGAGGCGCACGTCTGCCTGCTGCAGACGGCGCTCGACCTGCTGGAAGACGAGTTCGAAGTCTGGGTCGTGACCGACGCCTGCAGCTCCCGCACCGAGCGCAACCGCGATGCCGCCTTCGATCGCCTGGCCGGCGCGGGCGCCGAGCTGGTGACGACCGAGATGGTCGGATTCGAATGGCTGCGCACGGCGGAGCATCCGGCGTTCAAGGAATTCCAGGGCTTGATCCGCTGACGGGCACACAATCGGCCGTGCAGCACCGCAACATAGCGGGGCGCATCAGGAGACAAAACGACATGACTTCTTACCGTGAGTTCCATCGCCGCTCCGTCGACGACAGCGAGGCCTTCTGGGCCGATCAGGCCGGCCTGATCGACTGGCAGACGCCGCCGCGCCAGATCCTCGACGCCGGCAATCCACCGTTCGCGCGTTGGTTCGTCGGCGGCACGACCAACTTGTGCCACAACGCCATCGACCGCCATCTCGATACGCGGGGCGACCAGCCGGCGCTGATCTGCATTTCGACCGAGACGGGGCTCGAGCGCAGCTACAGCTTCATCGAGCTGCATGCCGAGGTGCAGCGCACGGCTGCTGGTCTTCTGGCGCTGGGCGTGAAGCGCGGCGATCGCGTGCTGATCTACATGCCGATGATTGCGGAGGCCGCCTTCGCGATGCTGGCCTGCGCGCGCATCGGCGCGGTGCATTGCGTGGTGTTCGGCGGTTTCGCTAGCGGCTCGCTGGCCTCGCGCATCGAGGATGCCGAGCCGACCGTCATCGTGAGCGCCGACGCCGGATCGCGCGCCGGCAAGGTGCTGGCATACAAGCCGCTGCTCGACGAGGCGATCCGGCTGTCGAAGCACAAGCCGTCGGCCGTGCTGCTGGCCGACCGCGGCCTGGCGCCGATGGACATGGTGGCGGGCCGCGATCACCGGATGCGCGACCTGGCCGAGCAGCATCGGGACGCCGTCGTGCCCTGCGTCTGGCTCGAATCGACCGAGATCAGCTACACCATCTACACCAGCGGCACCACCGGCAAACCCAAGGGCGTGCAGCGCGACACCGGCGGCTACGCGGTAGCGCTGGCTGCCAGCATGAAGCACATCTTCGACGGCCGCGCCGGCGAGACGTACTTTTCGACCAGCGACATCGGCTGGGTCGTCGGCCACAGCTACATCGTCTACGGCCCGCTGATCGCCGGCATGGCGACGATCATGTACGAGGGCCTGCCGACGCAGGGCCTGGACGGTCAGCCTGACGGCGGCATCTGGTGGAGCCTGGTCGAAAAATACAAGGTGACGGTGATGTTCAGCGCGCCGACCGCTGTTCGCGTACTCAAGAAGCAGGACCCGGCGCTGCTGAAGAAATACGACCTGTCGAGCCTGCGCGCACTCTTTCTGGCCGGCGAGCCGCTTGACGAACCCACCGCGCGCTGGATCGCCGACGGCCTCGGCGTGCCGATCATCGACAACTACTGGCAGACGGAATCCGGCTGGCCAATCATCACCATCGCCACCGGCGTCGAGAAGCAGGCGAGCAAGTACGGCAGCCCGGGCGTGCCGATGTATGGCTGGCGCGTGAAGATCGTCCACGAATCGACCGGCGAAGAGCTGACCGCGCCGAACGAGAAGGGCGTTGTCGTCATCGAGGGACCGACGCCGCCGGGTTTCATGCAGACCATCTGGCGGGACGACCGGCGCTTCTTGGAAACCTACTGGAAGAGCATTCCCGGCAAGACGGTGTACTCGACCTTCGACTGGGGCATCCGGGACGCCGACGGCTATTTCTACATCCTCGGGCGCACCGACGACGTGATCAACGTCGCCGGACACCGGCTCGGCACGCGCGAGATCGAAGAAAGTATCTCGGGCCACGCTGGCGTCGCGGAGGTGGCGGTGGTCGGCATCGCCGATGCGCTGAAAGGGCAAGTCGCGGTGGCTTTCGTCGTTTCGCGAAAGGCGGGCGAGCCCGACGAGGCTGCAATTCGGGCACTCGAAGGCGAGATCATGAAGCGTGTCGCCGACGATCTCGGCGCGCTGGCGCGTCCGGCGCGGGTCTACGTCGTGACCGCGCTGCCCAAGACCCGCAGCGGCAAATTGTTGCGCCGCGCCATCCAGGCGGTGTGCGAGGCGCGCGATCCCGGCGACCTGACGACGATCGAGGATCCGTCATCGCTTCA
>JAQGMX010000242.1 GCA_028292145.1 Variovorax sp. | reverse complement strand
TTGGGCACGCCGCCCTGGTCGGCCTGCTTCCACTGATCGCGCAACGCGCGCAGGGATTCCTGCATTTTCCGGCCGCCGAGCGCCTGACCTTCAGGGCGCTTGAGCAGCCCTTCGGCCTTGGCGACCAGTTCTTCGCGGACCTTGTCGGCGCTCCAGCGCTGCCAGCCTTCGAGCTCGCCGGCCGCGACCAGCGCCGCGTGCACGCGTGCTTCGAGCGGCGCCTCGACGAGCTTGCCGTGTTCCTTCAGTACCGCGCGCAGGGCGGCGGCTGCACCGGCGCTCGCCTTTCCGTGGCCCTCGGCCGTTTCCTTCTCGAGCGTGTCGAGCGCGGCCGTCACCGCATCCTGTGCAGCGGCACGCATTTCAGGATCGACATTGCGCGCATCGCCACGCGCAGCGGAAGGCTTTCCGGGCGCGGCAGCCGTCGCAGCGGCGGCGACGCTGGCTTCGGTCGGAAGACCGCGCGCGGCGCGCAGTTCGTCGGCCCACACGGGCACCGGCGGCAGCGGCGCGGCAACATCAGCCGCAGCGGCGACAGCCTGGCCGAGCGCCAGATGAAACGCTTCGGAGACCGACAGCAACTGCGCCTTGGACGCTTCGAGCTGCGGAGCGAACTTGGCGTCGAGGCTGTTCCAGTTATCGTCGCCGGCAAGCTCGCTCGCCTGCTGCTGCCAGTGCGCCACGTCGCCGCGCAACGCTTCTTCGGCGCCTTGCGCATCGCGCCAACCCTTGGTCGACAGCACTTCGAAACGCTGTGCAAGCAGCACGGCCGCTTCACGCTGGACCTGCGCACGGTGCTGGAGATCCTCGATGCCCTTGACGCGTTCGGCAAGCCGCGCCTTGAGCGCTGCGAGCGGCTCGCGCGAAAGCGGCGCGCCGGCCTTGGCCGCGTCACGCTGCCAGGCAAGCGCGTCGGCGATATTCAGTTTGGACTGCGCCAGCAGCGTTTCTGCTTTCTGGGCCCATTCGACGCCGATGGCTTCCTGGCCCTTAGCTCGCTTGATTTCGTCGAGCTTTTCGCGCAACAGACGGGCGGCGCCCTTGTCGCGGCCGCTCAGTTCCTTGAACACCTCCTGCATCTGCTCTGGCGACGGGCTCGTGGCGAGCCAGTCGCGGATGCGCTGCGCCCGCTCGCCGGACGTGGGAGCCGTGAAGGCGCCGCCGGTGAGCGTGTCGAGGGACTGAAGGTCGTGGTGCTTGGAAGAAGTAGAGGTCACTGCGCGCTGCTGATCGTTGTCTGAATGGGAATCGGAGACGCCGGCTTTTTGCCGGCGCATCCCGTCATTTTCACCGACCCGGGAAAGTCCGGGTCAGCGGGTGGCCAGTTTGAGTTCGGCGGAGGGTTTCCAGTCGGGTTCTGCGGTGGCTCGCGTGCGTGCCGCGCCGAGGAAAAGCCGTGCGGTCGGAAGCTTCTGCGCGAGCAGATAGTCTCGCACCACCGCACCGCGTTCAACCGCCAGTTGGCGCATCGCCTCCTCGGTCACGGTGATGCCGTCGAGCAACAGCGCCTCCATCTCGGCCAGCGGAATGTCCTTGGCCATGCCGATGACATTGCGAGGCTTGGTCAGGTCGGCGCGCTTGTAGACGGCAGTGATCAGCGCCGGATATTCCGCATCGCTGACCGGTCCCACGTCAGAAGCGTCTTCGCCGGCACGCGCCGTGGCACGACGCTTCTCGATCTGCGCAAGTTGACGCAGACGCTGGCGCTTGTAGCCTTCGCGCTCCTGCGCAAGATTCGACGTGCCGACAACGGTCAGTTGCAGCGCCGGCCGGTCGGTCAGCGCCTTCGCGACCTTGTCCAGGCTTTCCTTCGCAGCCGTCGTCAGGTTCGCGCTGCCGGCGTCGAAGGCGATTTCACTCGCCTCGCCCCCACCACCGCCGCCCAATCCGCCCGTCAGCAACGTGAACGGCGACGTAACCGCCTTCACGATCAGGTTGCCGAGCGCCTTGAAGATGAGCGAGCCGATGCTGAACTGCGGGTCGTTCAGCGAACCGCTGATGGGCACGTTGACATCGATGACGCCGTTGCGATCGGCCAACAAAGCCACCGCCAGCCGTACCGGCAGGCTGGTCGGCGCGCCCTTGACCTCTTCGCCGAACTGCAGCTGGTTGAGCACCAGCTTGTTGGTCGCGGCCAGCCGCCCTTCGGGAGAAATCTTGTAATTGACGTCCATGCTCAGCTTGCCGCGCTCGATGCCGTGGCCGGCATAGCGAACGGCATAGGGCGTCAGCGGTGCCAGATCGAGGTCGCGCATCTTGGCCGTGATGTCCAGCTCCAGTGGACGAGCGAGCGGATTGATCTTGCCGACGATTTCCAGCGCCGCGGTCTGTTGCGCCTTGCCGCGCAGTTCGAGATCGGCCATCTCGGGCTTGACGCCCGGTTGCAGCGCGAAGGCGCTGAGCTTTCCGGTCAGTTCGCTCAGGTCGGCCGAATAGTTGGGTTTGACGAACAGGTCGGTGAAGTCGATCTTGCCGTTGACCAGGCTCATCGGACCGAAACGCAGGATGGCGACCGGCGTCTTTTCCGCCTGCTTCTTCTCGGCCGGCGCATCGGTAGCGCCGACAACGGTGCTGGTGCCGCCGCCGCGCTGCCGGCTGGTTACCGCTTCCTGCTTGGCGCTGTCGGCGGCAGCTTCCTGGGCGGATGCCTTGGTCAGATTCTGGAGATTGATGCGGCCCGTCGGGTCGACGATGACGCGCGCGAAGAAGTCGGTCAGCGCGGTTTCCCGCACGTCGACAT
>JAQGMX010000474.1 GCA_028292145.1 Variovorax sp. | reverse complement strand
ACGGCCATGATGGCGTTTTTCCTGCTGATGTGGCTGCTCGGCTCGACCGCGCAGGGCGACCTGCAAGGTATCGCCTCGTACTTCAACTCGCCGTTGAAGGTGGAGATGGCCGGCGGACCGGGCTCGGGCAGCAGCTCGAGTATCGTGACTGGCGGCGGCACCGACCTGACGCGCACCAACGGCCAGGTCAAGCGCGCAACCGACGGCAAGGGCAAGGACAACGGCCCGTTGAACGAAGACAACAAGCGCGGCGAACAGGCCAGGCAGGACGCGCGCCGCATGAATTCGCTGCGCGCCAAGATTGAATCGATGATCGAGGCCAACCCGAAGTTGCGCGAATTCCGCTCGCAGATCCGCCTGAACGTGACGATCGACGGGCTGGAAATCCAAATCGTTGACGACAAGAACCGCCCGATGTTCGACAGCGGCAGCGCGCTGGTGAAGCCGTACATGCGCGACATCCTCCATGAGATCGGCACTGCGCTCAACGGCATCGAGAACCGCGTCAGCCTGGCCGGTCACACCGATGCCGCGCCCTACGGCAACGGCGAGCGCGGCTACGGCAACTGGGAACTTTCAGCGGACAGGGCGAACGCATCGCGCCGCGAGCTGGTGAGCGCCGGCATGCCTGACGACAAGCTGGTGCGCGTGGTCGGTCTGGCCGCAAGCGACCTGCTGGACAAAGACAACAAGCTGGCGCCGGTGAACCGCCGCATCAGCGTGACGGTGCTGACGCGGGACGCGGAGTCGCGCCTGTTCGGCGGTGCGCGCATGGAGGGGAACGATGCGGTGAAGGCGATCACGGATCAGATCCAGAAAGACCAGCCGAAGGCGGATGCGGCATCCGGGGAGGCAACGCCTGCGGCAACGACCGGCCGCAGCGCATCGGTGTCGCTGGTTTCGCCGGTCAAGCGCTGACAGCGCTTGTGCGCCAGCGCACCCACTCCGTTCCTCGAAACGCAGGCCTGCGATTCATAGGAACCAGCAACATGGGCGCGACCAGTCAATCGATCTTGTTTGGATAGCAGTTTTTATTGGACTCTCCACTGCCTGGCGATTCAGGGAGTGCGAACCTCCAACCTGGTTCTTCAGTGCCTTGGTAGAACACTATCGGTGGATTCGATGAGTCGTCTTTTGAACCAGCCACCCATTCTGGCCCGAAACCACCTTTGACATAGGTTTCTCCTTCGTAGAGCAGCTTATTTGATCGGTCATAAAGACGAGCAGTTCCTAGGTCGCTCCCATACCTAACCCCCAACGACTCCCATAAGGTCTGATATCTCTTTATGTAAAAAGCATGATTGGGACTGAAGCACGGCCCTTTTTCATCGCTTGGAACACTGACACCGCGCCATTCAAAAATTGCACAACACCCAAGAAAGACGATCAATACAAAAGATAAGCAAACCCACTTTTTATACATAGACATGTTCGACGTTAGGCTCCATCCACATGACATCGGAAAAAACGAAGAAATCGCTGCCTTCATTTCGGTGCTTCTGCCAGTTTCGAAAATCCTCGTTGCGTGCGGGAACGAAGCCTGGATAAGCATGAGCCAGCAATGGCAACGGCGTTGACTTGTATAAAAGCATATCTTTTTTCGACAACAGCCTCTTCTTACTCCATACGCCAAGCCCGACAAGTACATCGTCGAACCAGTCGGCGTTGAAATCATAAGTGTCACGGACATACACTCAGATTTTTTCAATCTCGAACATATCGCGCTTTGAAAAGATCGAACGTGAAACCTTGCCCACCACTGCGAGTTTGAGCGTGGCTCTAAAGACGGCGCCGTAAAGGTCGTCCAGGGTATCAGGGAGCCCTCCAAATGGACGACTATTCACCTGGCAAGTGAGATCCAATTCCTTGGCAGCCTTCAATCCCTGACCCAACTTCAAAGTGCCGCCTGACTTCCAGCCCATAGCAGTCAAGCGTTTTTTCAATGTATCGACACCCGCTTGATTATTCCAGTTCTGACAAAGATCCTCAAACACAGGCACCACCCGATCGAATCCCAGCACCCATTTCATCTTGATGATCTGATCCTCAACCTGACTCGCAGGCAAAGCGAGGTAATTGATATTCTTACCGCCGCGCCAAAGTTCCGGCATCTCCCAAGCCGGCTTCGTCGCAAACCAGCGCCGCATCATCTGCGCCGACACCTTCCATCCCATGTTGTCCATCGCCTTCGGAATATCGTCCAGATAGACCACGTCGACATTGACGCGCACGCCCTGCGTTTGCGTGGACGGCGTCATGAGCACCGTCTTCACGGGCACCGCCGTCGCAGCGCCTTGTCCAGTCGCTACCGCACTCATGACCTGATCCCCATGCGCGTCTGAACGAGGTAGGTCAGCGCCATCGGCTGCGCGTCCTCCGCATAAGCCTTGGCGGTGGCACCGTCGTCGTAAAGCGCATCGTGATGCTCGCCGCTCCGGGTCGCGATGCCATAGGAAAAGCCGCGCACCGGCTGGCCCGTCTGCGCGTCGTGCACCACGAAGAACTCGTCGTAGCGACTCAACGGCTCGGTGTGACCGGCGTAAGCCATCCAGGCCAGGGCGGCGGGCATTTTCATGATCTCGTGCGCCGCAAAACCCATCGTGCAGTTGTGGAAGCGCGCCACAAGTCGCGGCGGGACCGGGCATTTGCAGAGGCACAGGTCGCCGTCGAGGTTGGCCTGTCTGCCGTCGGGTCCGGTGCTCGGGCGAAAAGGCGCGACGCACTTCGTCACGCCCGTACCTTTGCAGGCCGGACAAGCGACCGGATCGCCTTCGAAGCATGCGTGCCTGGCGTCACGGGTGACGGGCCATTGCTGCGGACGCGCCTGGACGACGCCGTCCGCCGTGGTCGTATCTCCGTCGCGAATGAACGCTCTTTCCAACTTCATCGTCAGTCCCTCGATCAAAAAACAAGGGCCCAATGTAGAGACCGGCTCAAGCGTGAATGTGAAGAATTCCAACACCTCAGAGAGGCCGAAAGGCACCGTTTTCCCCCTCTGATCGGCCTTTAGATTTCCCGCCCGCTTCAGACAATCCATGGCAACGCACCACGCAACGCCATGGAATCCAGCAGCCAGGACAAACAACTCCCCGCCACCCAGCGCAAGCTCGACCAGGCGCGCAAGGACGGTCAGGCCGCGCGCTCCCGCGATCTGTCGCATCTGGCGGTGGTCGGCACCGGAGCGGTCGCGTTGCTGCTGCTCGCGCCGGCCGGCTTCGATCACTTGCGCGCTGCTTTGGTCGCGGCACTGGTCTTCGACGCCGGCAGCGTGGCGGATCCGGCCGACATGCTGACGCGGCTGGGCAAGCTGGTCGCGACCGGTCTGATGGTCGCCGCCGTGTTCGCCGGCATCGTGACCGCCGCTGCGCTCGGCAGCGCGGTCGCGGCCGGTGGCTGGGTCGCCAGCTTCAAGGCGATCACGCCCGATCCGGGTCGCATGAATCCGCTGAAGGGATTCACCAACCTGTTTTCCAAGCAGCAGGTCTTCAACGTCGCCAAGCTGGTGTTCCTGTCGGCGCTGCTCGCTGGCGCCGGCTGGATCTTCATCAGCAGCTCGATCGATACGGTGGTGCGACTGGTGTTGCAGCCCTCGCCCGCTTCATTACGCGCGTTGGGCGACTGGCTGGTGTCGGGCCTCGGACTGGTGCTGCTGGTGGTGCTGGGCGCGGCGGTGATCGACGTGCCGCTGCAGGGCTTCTTCCACCGCGCCAAGCTGAAGATGTCGCATCAGGAAGTCAAGCAGGAGCACAAGGAATCAGACGGCGATCCGCACACCAAGGGCCGCCAGCGCAAGGCCGCGCGCGAGATCTCGCAGCGTGCCAGCATCACGGCCGTCCCGCGCGCCGACTTCATCCTCATGAACCCGACGCACTTCGCGGTCGCGCTGCGCTACGACGAGAAGACGATGAACGCGCCGCAGGTGATCTCCAAGGGCGCCGACCTGCTGGCCATGCGCATCCGCGACATCGCGACCGAACACAAGATCCCGGTGCTGCAGTCGCCGTTGCTGGCGCGTGCGCTGTTCGCGCATGCCGAACTCGACCAGTCGATTCCTTCGAGCCTCTACACCGCCGTCGCGCAGGTGCTGGCTTACGTCTACCGCCTCAAGGCCGCGATGCGCGGCGAAGGCCCGATGCCCAAGGAAGTGCCGGAGCCTTACGTGCCGCCTGAACTCGACCCGCTGAACAAGACCGCGAAAGCTGCCAAGCCATGAACCCGAACATCGCTTCCGCCCGCCAGTGGCTCGGTCACAACGGCGCCGTGTTCCAGCGTGCCGCGGCGCCGCTGCTGGTGGTGTCGATCCTGGCGCTGATGGTGCTGCCGATCCCGCCGTGGCTGCTCGACGCGTTCTTCACCCTCAACATCGCCGTCGCGCTGATGGTGATGATGGTCGCGGCCTACATGGTGCGGCCGCTCGACTTTGCGGCTTTCCCGAGCGTGCTGCTGCTGACGACGCTGATGCGCCTGTCGCTCAACGTCGCATCGACGCGCGTGGTGCTGCTCGAAGGCCATACCGGCCCCGGCGCGGCCGGTGCGGTGATCGAGGCCTTCGGGCACTTCCTGATCGGCGGCAACTTCGCGGTCGGCCTGATCGTGTTCGCGATTCTGGTGGTGATCAATTTCGTGGTGGTTACGAAGGGCTCGGAGCGCATCGCCGAAGTTTCGGCCCGCTTCGCGCTCGACGCGATGCCCGGCAAGCAGATGGCGGTCGACGCCGACCTGAGCTCCGGCAACATCGACGAGAAGGAAGCCCGCCGCCGCCGCCTCGAAGTGGCGGAAGAAGCCAACTTCTTCGGTTCGATGGACGGCGCGTCGAAGTTCGTGCGCGGCGACGCCATCGCCGGCATCCTGATCCTGATCATCAGCATTGTCGGCGGCTTCACCATCGGCGTGCTGCAGCACGGGCTGTCGCCAGGCAAGGCCGCCGACACCTACGTGCTGCTGGCCGTGGGCGACGCGCTGGTCGCGCAGATACCGGGCCTGCTGATCTCTGTGGCTGCGGCGATGGTGATCTCGCGCGTGGGCCGCGAAGACGACGTCGGCAAGCAGATCGTGCAGCAGCTGCTGACCTCGCCGCGCGTGTTGGGCCTGACCGCCGGCATCCTCGGCATGCTGGGCCTGATTCCGGGCATGCCGCATGTGGTGTTTCTCGGCATGTCGGCGCTGCTGGGCTACGGCGCATGGGCGATCCACCGCCGGCCGGCTCCCGTCGAAGAAGCAGCGGCGGCCGCCGGTCCGGCACCCGACGCCGAAGCCACCTGGGACGATCTGCAGCCGGTCGATCTGCTGGGCCTGGAACTCGGTTATCGCCTGATCGCGCTGGTCGACAAGAGCCGCCAGGGCGACCTGCTGACGCGCATCAAGGGCGTGCGGCGGAAGTTCGCGCAGGAGGTCGGCTTCCTGCCGCCGGCGGTGCATGTCCGCGACAACCTGGAGTTGAAGCCGAGCGGCTACCGCGTGACGCTGCGCGGCGTGGTCGTGGCCGAGGGCGAGGCTTTTCCCGGCATGTACCTGGCGATCAATCCGGGCGGCATCACGATGCCGTTGCTCGGCACGCCGACCACCGATCCGGCCTTCGGCCTGCCGGCGCACTGGATCGAGGAGCGCCAGAAGGAAGCCGCACAAATGGGCGGTTTCACGGTGGTTGATTCGGAGACCGTGATGGCCACTCACTTGTCACACTTGATGCAGGTTCAGGCAGCGCGGCTGCTCAGCCGCACCGAAACCCAACAACTGGTCGAACACGTGAGCAAGCTGGCCCCCAAACTGATCGAGGAAGTCGTACCCAAGCTGGTATCGATCGCCACCTTCCAGAAGGTGCTGCAGCTGCTGCTCGAAGAGTCGGTCAACATCCGCGACATCCGCACCATCGTCGAGACGCTGGCCGAACATGCCGGCGCCACCACCGATCCGCTGGAACTCGCCCGCCGCGTGCGCATGGCGCTGGCACCGGCCATCGTCCAGCAGATCTACGGCTCGGTGAAGGAGCTCGACGTGATCGCGATCGAGCCCGGCTTCGAACGGCTGCTGATGCAGGCGCTGGGCAACCCGCAATCGCCGGCGCTCGACCCCGGCGTGGCAGACGTCTTCACCCGCACCGCCGCCGAAGTGGCGCTCAAGCAGGAAGAGCGCGGCGTGCCGGCCTGCCTGCTGGTACCCGACGCGATCCGCAATTCATTGGCCCGCCTGCTCAAGCGCGCCGCGCCGCGCCTGCAGGTTCTGGCGCACAGCGAAATTCCTGAAACCCACACGATCCGGATCGGCCCGATTCTCCGAGGAGCCAACGCATGAACCCGCAGCAGCAACCACGCCAGCAGCACATTCCGATCCAGCGCTTCCAGGCGCCCACCGCACGCGAGGCGCTGGCCATGGCACGCGCTGCTTTCGGCGACGAGACGCTGATCCTGTCGAACCGGCAGCTGACCAACGGCGTCGAGGTGATGGCGTCGACCGAGGCTGCTCTGTCGCAGCAGCACGAATCGGCCCCATCGGCGTTCTCGGCCTCCTCGACTTCCTCGATGCCGCAGACGCTGGCGCTGCCTTTGCCGCTGTCGCAAGCTTCTTCGGAAACGGTCGAGCCCGTTGCCGTCGTGAAAGCACCGGTGCCGCAGGCAGCCGTCTCCGAGCAGAGCGTGAACGCCGACACCGAACAGCTCGCCATGAGCACGCTTTCGTTCCAGGACTACGTGCGCGAGCGCATGCTGCGCCGCCAGCAGGACACGTCGGGCGCGCCCGCCGCGCCGGCCGTTGAAAAGCCGGAACCCGCCAGGCAGGCAGCGCCGTTCTTCGCTGCGCCTTCGTTCAACAACGCCGCTCCCGCAGCCGCGCCCGTCGTGGTCCAGCCGCCGGTACAGGTTGCATCGCCTGCCCCAGCGAGCATTGCGCCAGTCATGCCAACGATGGCAGCACCGCAGGCGGCCGAGGATGCCTCCCACGTCGTCATGGCCGAACTGCAGGCCATGAAGCGCCTCATGGAAGACCGCTTCAACACACTATCCTGGCTCGGCCAGGCGCGCCAGAACCCGCTGCATTCCAACCTCATGCTCAAGCTGGTGCGCGCCGGCTACTCGCCTTCGCTCGCCCGCACGCTGCTCGAACCGCTGGTCAACGAGACCGATCCGGCGGCCGCCGTGCGGGAAATCATGCTGTCGCTCGAATGCATGCTGGGCGTGTCGACCGACACGCCTTCGCTGGTCGACGAAGGCGGCGTCTTCGCGTTGATCGGCGCGACCGGCGTCGGCAAGACGACGACCACCGCCAAGCTCGCCGCACAGTGCGCCCGTTTGCACGGCGCGGCCAGCGTCGGCCTGGTCACGCTCGACACGCATCGCGCCGGCGCCCACGAACAGCTTCGCGCCTACGGCCGCAGCATGGGCGTCGTCGCCCACCTCGCACACGACCGGGCCGAACTCAAGGAACTGTTGGCGTTGCTGGCGGGCAAGAAGATGGTGCTGGTCGACACCGCCGGCATCGCGCCGCGCGACACGCGCTGCCAGGAACTGCTCGGCCTGCTGGACCTGCCTTCGATCAAGCGCGTGCTGGTGCTCAACGCAGGCGCGCACGGCGACACGCTCGACGAAGTCGCGACCGCCTTCCAGCCGGCCGGCACCAATTACGCGATCCTTTCGAAGACCGACGAAGCCGCGAAGACCGGCCCGGCCATCGACACGCTGATCCGCCATCGCCTGGTCTTGCGCGGCGTAGCCGACGGCCAGCGCGTGCCCGAGGACTGGCAGGCGCCGGACGCCGCGGCACTCGTCCGCGCCTCGATGCGCGCGACCCAGCGCTCGGCCTTCGATCCGCGCGGCGCCGACATGGATTTCTACTTTTCGCCTGCCGAATGCGCCGTCTGAGGTAACCCGTCATGCATGCAGGCACTTTTTCTTCACGGATGTACCAGATGTACACGCCCCGAGGCCAGCTGGATCGCGACGCACTGATCAAGCAGTACGTTCCGCTGGTGCAGCGGCTGGCGCACCACATGATCGCCAAGCTCCCGCCCAACGTTGAGATCGACGACCTGATCCAGGTCGGCATGATCGGCCTGGCCGATGCCATGTCGCGTTACGAGGCCAGCCAGGGTGTGCAGTTCGAGACCTTCGCGACGCAACGGATTCGCGGCGCCATGCTCGACGAGCTGCGCGACGGCGACTGGATGTCGCGCGGCTCGCGCAAGAGCCAGAAGGAAATCGAAAAGGCGGTGAACCGGCTGGAGCACCGCCTCGGCCGCTCGCCGGTCGAGTCCGAGATCGCGGCCGAGCTCGACATGAAGCTGGCAGATTACCAGTCGCTGCTCGGCCGGGTGCGGGGCACGCAGCTGGTCTATCTGGAAGACATGGGCGGCAGCCACGGCGACGGCGACGAGGGGGAAGGCTTTCTGGAGCGCAACGGCTCCGTCGCCGATCCGGAAGCCGATCCGCTGAATGTGCTGAAAGACCAGCGGCTGCGCGCCGCCCTGGTCACCGCCATCGAACTGCTGCCTGAGCGCGAGCGCTTCATCATGGGCATGTATTACGAGCAGGACATGAACCTGAAGGAGATCGCCGCAGTGCTCGGCGTGACTGAGTCTCGCGTCTGCCAGCTGCACAGCCAGTCGATCGCGCGGCTGCGGGCGAAGATGCGCAGCCACTGAGACCCTGCGCGGGCCCGGCCGACGAACCGCCTGCGCCACCGGCGCCTCCTGCGCCGCTTGGGCGCTTACCTTCCGAGCGTTGCCAGGAAGGTCGTGTTCACACCGAAGGCCCGATGCATGGCCTTCTTCGTCTTACCGGGCGACTGCGCGGCGGTCGTGAACAAGATGACGCCCGCCACGGCCAGAAGGCAGATTCCCATCAGGATGAACAGTCCCACCAGCGACCCCAGGAGATAACCAAGGCCGAGAACGCTGAAGTTCAGAACCAGCAGAAGGGGAAGAACGTTCATGGCGGCAGCCTGGCTTCGAAAACTCAATGCGCGTGCGCGTGGGCCGCTGCCAGTGCGCGGGCGCCGGGAATGGCATAGGTCACGGCGGGCATCGGTCGCATCAGCGATGCAAGCGCACGCTCCACCACCACGTTGCGGCGGGCGATGTTCTCGCGCTGCATCGCCAGGCGACGGGTCACCGCTTCGACGCGGCTGCGGAAGAACGGGTCGAAGGCTTCGGCCGACAGCGCGGACTCGAGCACTTCGACGAAGGCGACGGCAATGCGGCGAACGCCGGCGCTGGCATCGCCCAGATTGGCTGGATTCGATTCGAGCAGCGCGACATCGACGGCATCGAGCTGGCGCTCGACATCGGACAGCAGGGCTTCGGCGGATTGGCGGGTATCAGGCATCACGACTCCGGGTGCGGCTCAGGACTTCCTGGGCGTTGGACAAAAGCTTGTCGGCAATCGCGCCCGAATCGACGCGGAAGGTGCCGTCCGCGATCGCAGCCCTGACGGCGGCGACCTTGGCTTCATCGATGCCGCTGCCGGCCGAAGTCGAAGCGACTCCGAGCGAACGCGCAGCTGCAGACACCGTCACGGTGCCGGACACGCCGGCTGCGGACGACGGTGCGGCTGCGCCGGCCGGCGCATTGCGCTCGGCCTTGGACGCGGCGGCCCCAGCCGTTCCGGCCGTTCCTGCTGCAGTGGCCGCGAGGGCCGCATCGTTAATTGGACTGATCTTCATCGCTGACTCCAGCAACCCTGAATCTTCGGGTCGTACCCCTAGTTTCGGCGGACAGTCAGAGAACTTGAGAATTTTTTACATCGACAGCCGGACAGTGCGGGCGTCGGTCACCAGGCCGGAGGTAATGCGGCCGTTCTCCATCCGTACCCGCACCAGCTGGCCGATGACGCCGGGCGTCATGGCCTGGGCGTCGGAACTGATCTCGAAACCGGGCCCCTGCGCCAAGACACGCACCTGCGCGCCGGCCGGAAAGGCCTGCGCCGACTTGATCATCGACTGGCGCAGCGGCTGGCCGGCAGCCAGCGCGCGGGAGGCGACCTGTCCGACCCACTGCGCCGGATCGCCGACCACCGGCGACGGCTCGGCCGCCCAGTCGGCTTCGGCCTCGATCGCGTCGGTGGCGGCGAGCACGGCGCCCGGCAACACGTTGTCGCGCAAAACCCAGGCCGGGCCGAAAGCCTTGACGGTGACCGGAAGAAAGACGTTCCAGCGCCCGCCGCCGTCCGTGCAACGCAGGCCGAGCCGGCTGCGGCCCCAGAGACGCGAGCCGACCGGCACGTAAGGCTCGACCCGGGTGCAGGGCGCCAGGCGCAGGCGCGCATCGAGCGCCCCGACGGCAACTTCCATACGCAGCGGCATGGCGCTGGCGGATTGCGACTTGGCGACCGCCTCGTCGAGCCAGTGCTGGGTATTGGCTGCGAAATCGGCACCGGCTTCGATGCCGTCGGACGGCGCCTGCTGCGCGCCGGCCACGCCTGCCGTGCCCGCCAGTCCGGTGAAAAGGACGGCGGCGGCGAACAGCAGGGCGGTGCGGATGTTGGGCATGGCCTGCACTTTAGGCAGCCGCGCGCGGGCCAAAGCCGGAAACAGGCCGAGATTCCCCCCTTTACTCCGCGCTTCCCGAAAAGCCGCCGCTTTCACAATTTCCGCACGGCCCGAGGTGGGCCGCCCACTCCAAAGCTTCAAGGCGAGGTGCACACATGCTGGACAAACTGACGAACACACTGGACTTCCAATCGAAGGCCCTGGTGCTGCGCGCCGAACGCCAGCGCGCCATCGCCGGCAACATCGCCAACGCCGACACGCCCGGCTATGCGGCCCGCGACTTCGCCTTCTCGGATGCGTTGCGCGACGCCACCGGCACCGGTTCCGGCGGCACGGCTTCCATGACCGGCCGCACCTGGACTTCCGACGGCCGCACCGACGCGCGCCATATTCCGCTCGGCTCCGACGGCGGCAGCGGCATCGCCGGCACAGGCCAGGTACGCCAGGACTACACGGTGCAGACGCAGCCCACGATGGACGGCAACAGCGTCGACCTCGACCGCGAGCGCGCCGCCTTCGCCGACAACGCCGTGCGCTACGAAGCCACGCTGCGCTTCATCAACGGCCAGGGCAAGACGATGCTCTCGGCCATCCAGGGGCAATAAGCATGTCGATGTTCTCCATCTTCGGCATCTCCGGCAGCGCGGTCAGCGCGCAGTCGCAGCGCCTCAACGTGGTCGCCAGCAACCTGGCCAACGCCGATGCCGTGGCCGGCCCGGACGGCCAGCCCTACAAGGCGCGGCAGGTGGTGTTCCAGACCGTGCCGATGGGCGGCGACGCCAGCGCCGGCGTGCGCATCGACGCCGTGACAGAAAGCCAGACGCCCGGCCGCAAGGTGCACGAGCCGGCCAACCCGATGGCCGACGCCGAAGGCTACGTGACCCATTCGAACGTCAACGCGGTCGAGGAGATGGTCAACATGATTTCCGCTTCGCGTTCCTATCAGAACAACGTCGAAGTGATGAACACGGCGAAGAACCTGCTGCTCAAGACGCTGCAGATCGGCCAATAAACCAAGGGCTTTCATGACCACCACTAGCGCCACCTCCGCACTCGCCGGCACCACGTCCGCCTACCAGCCGACGACCAGTACTTCCGGATCGTCGCTGTCAAGTACGACGTCGGCCGAATCGCAGGACCGCTTTCTGAAGCTGCTGGTCGCGCAACTGGCCAACCAGGATCCGATGAATCCGATGGACAACGCGCAGATGACCTCGCAGATCGCGCAGATCAACACGGTCACCGGCATCGAGAAGCTCAACGACACCATGAAGAGCATGTCGACGCAGTTCTCGGGCATGCAGGTGCTGCAAGCCGGCAACCTGGTCGGGCACAACGTGGTCGTCACGGGCGACAAGCTGGCCTTCGCGGCCGACGGCAACACCGCCACCGGCGCGCTTGAACTCGACGCCTCCGCGACCAGCGTGCAGGTGCAGGTGGTCACGCCGGCCGGCCGGGTCATCGACACGTTGTCGCTCGGCGCGCTGCCCGCCGGCCAGCACGGCTTCAGCGTCGATTCGTCCGCCTATCCCGCCGACACCGAGCTGACCTTCAAGGTCACCGCCATGAACGGCACCAACACCGTCACCGCCACCACGCTGATGCAGGACAAGGTCACGGCCGTGGGCAGCAATGCGGACGGCCTGACGCTGACGCTCCAGGCCGCCGGCGTGAAACCGTACGCCAGCGTCCGCTCGGTCCTCTGAACACAACCCAACCCACACCAGGAGCACTCGAATGAGTTTTCAGCAAGCCCTCTCCGGCCTGAACGCCGCCAGCCGCAGCCTCGACGTCATCGGCCACAACATCGCCAATGCCGGCACCACCGGCATGAAATCCTCGCGCGCCGAATTCGCCGAGATCTATGCCAGCTCTGCGGGCGGCCTCGGCGGCTCGAGCGTCGGCCTGGGCGTGGAAGTCGGCGCGGTGACGCAGAACTTTTCCCAAGGCACGCTGACCATCACCGGCAACACGATGGATGTGGCCGTCAACGGCAGCGGCTTCTTCCAGGTCAAGGCCGGCGACGGAACGACCGCCTACACCCGCGCGGGCAACTTCAAGCTCGACAAGGAAGGCAACATCATCACCAACAACGGTTCTTCCGTGATGGGCTATCCGACCGACACGAAGGGTGTGCGCCAGAGCTTCGACGCACAACCGCTGCGCCTGCCGACCGGCACCCCGATCGCGGCAAAGCAGACCACCAAGATGAATGCGGAGATCACGCTGGACGCCGCCGCCGTGGTTGCGTCGACCGCCACTCCGCCGACGCCGCTGACCACGTACGGCACGTCGTTGACGGCCTACGACGCGCAGGGCCTGGAAGTGCCGGTCGGCCTGTACTTCCAGAAGACGGCCAACAACAGCTGGAACGTGTATTCCAGCATCAACGGCAGCGACCCCGCGGCCTCGACCCCGTTCGCGGTCAACTTCAACGCCGACGGAACCCTGAACACCGCGACCTCGGCGGTGCCGACGTTCACCCTGCGCTCGCCCAACGACCCGGCGCAGACCTTCACCGCATCCCTCGACCTGAGCAAGATGACGCAGGTCAACTCGCGCTTCGCGGTGGCCGACCTCTCGCAGGACGGCTACACCTCCGGCCAGCTCACCGGCCTCAAGATCGAAGACACCGGCGTCATCACGGCGACCTATTCCAACGGCCAGACCCAGGCCGCCGGCCAGGTTTCGCTGGTCAACTTCCGCAACGTGCAGGGCCTGCAGCCTTCGGGTTCCGGCTACTGGGTCGAAACCTTCTCGTCGGGCCAGCCGGTGCGCGGCGCGCCGGGCGAAGGCACCTTCGGCAAGCTCAGCGCGGGTGCGCTGGAAGAGTCGAACGTCGATCTGACCGCCGAGCTGGTCAACATGATGACCACGCAGCGCTCCTACCAGGCCAACGCGCAGACCATCAAGACGCAGGACCAGGTCATGTCGACCCTGGTGAACCTGCGCTAAGTCGCCGCTGCGATGGACCACCTGATCTACACCGCCATGAGCGGCGCCAGTGCGGCGGCGCAGCGCCAGAGCGTGCTCGCCAACAACCTGGCGAACGCGTCGACGCAGGGGTTCCGCGCCGAGCTGTCGACCTTCCGCGCGGTGCCGTTGCGCGGCGACGGCGCCACCACGCGCGTGTTCGCGATGGAGGCCACTTCCGGCCACGACGAGAAGGCCGGCGCCATGCAGCGCACCGGCCGCACGCTCGACATGGCCGCGCAGGGCAATAGCTGGTTCGCCGTGCAGGGCCTGGACGGCACCGAGGCCTACACCCGTGCCGGCGCCTTCCAGGTGTCGAGCGAAGGCACGCTGGTCACCAGCAGCAACCTCCCGGTGCTGTCCGACGGCGGTTCGCCGATTGACGTGCCGCCGGGCTCCGAGATTTCCGTCGGCAGCGACGGCACGGTGAGCGCACAGACGGGCAACGCGCCGTCGTCGACCATCGGCCGCCTGAAGCTCGCCACGCCGGATGCCGAGCAGCGCTTGCGCCGCAGCGAGGACGGCCTGTTCCGCACCGCGACGCTCGACCCGCTGCCCAACGACACGACGGCGCGCATGGAAACCGGCGTGCTCGAAGGATCGAACGTGAACCCGGTCGAGACGATGGTCGGGATGATCGCCGCCGCCCGCCAGTTCGAGCAGCAGATGCGTCTGCTGCAGACGGCCGAGACGTCCGACAAGTCGGCCGCCCAACTGCTCAGCGTCGGCTGACCGACAACTTTTTCAGGAACCTGAAGCCATGATCAATTCGCTCTTCATCTCCAAGACCGGCATGGAAGCGCAGCAGACGCAGCTGGATGTCATTTCGCACAACCTGGCCAACGTCTCGACCACCGGCTTCAAGCGCGCGACCGCCGTCTTCGAAGACCTGATGTACCAGAACCTGCGCCAAGTCGGCGCCAACAGCACCGAGCAGTCGCAACTGCCGACCGGCCTGCAGCTCGGCCTCGGCGTGCGCACGGTCGCGACCAGCCGCTCGTTCACGCAGGGCAGCATGCAGCAGACCAGCAACCAGCTCGATCTGGCGATCAAGGGCAACGGCTTCTTCCAGGTCACGCAACCTGACGGCACCATCGGCTACACCCGCGACGGCTCGTTCCAGGTCGATGCGCAGGGCCGGCTCGTGACATCGTCCGGCCTGCCGGTCGCCAACGGCATCACGATTCCGACCAACGCCACCAGCGTCAGCATCGCGACCGACGGCACCGTGTCGGCGACGGTGTCGGGCGCCACCGCGCCGCAGACGGTCGGCACGCTGGCCATCGCCAACTTCGTGAACCCGGCCGGCCTGGAGCCGCGCGGCGAAAACCTCTACGCGGAAACCGCCGCTTCGGGCCAGCCCAACGGCGGCACCGCCGGCACCAACGGCCTGGGCACGGTGATGCAGGGCTTCCTGGAAACATCGAACGTGAACGTGGTGCAGGAACTGGTCGCGATGATCCAGACGCAGCGCGCCTACGAGATGAATTCGAAAGCCATCCAGACCAGCGACCAGATGCTCCAGAAGCTTGGGCAACTCTGATGAAACTTGCCGCCCTCCTCGTTCGCCTGTCAGCCGCCGTTGCCGTCTGCGCAGTGGTCACGGGCTGCTCCACGCTGGCGCAGACGCCGCAGCTCGACATGCCGTCGACTGCCGCGCCGGCCATCGTTCCGCACGTACCGGTCGCGGCGGTTCGCGCGCCGACCGGGAGCCTGTTCCAGTCGGTGCGCTATCGGCCGCTGTTCGAGGACCGGCGCGCGCGCATGCAGGGCGACACGGTCACGATCCTGATCATCGAGAACGTCAGCGCAAGTCAGAAATCGACATCGACGATCGACAAGAAGGGCAGCTCCAAGGCCGGCATCAGCGCCTTCCCGCTGATCTCGGCCAACTCGTTCACGCGCGCCAGCGTGTCAGGCGAATCGGCGACCGACTTCTCCGGCAAGGGCGGAACCGAAAGCGCCAACACATTCCAGGGCTCGATCACCGCGACGGTGGTCGACGTGCAACCCAACGGCCACCTGGTGGTCACCGGCGAGAAGCAGATCGGCGTGAACCAGAACGTCGACGTGCTGCGCTTCTCCGGCACCATCGATCCGCGCTCGATCCAGTCCGGCAGCGTGGTCACGTCGACGCAGGTCGCGAACGTGCGGATCGAATCGCGCGGACGCGGCGCGCAGCAGGAGTCGCAGGTCATGCCGTGGCTCGGACGGTTTTTCATGAACGTTCTTCCGTTCTGAGCACGCCATGAACAAGTTCATTCGCCTCCTCTCGTTGCTCGCGCTCGGCGCCAGCCTGATCGCCCCGGCCCATGCCGTGCGCATCAAGGAAATCGCCGCCGTCCAGGGCGTGCGCAGCAATCAGCTGACCGGCTACGGCCTGGTCGTCGGCCTCGACGGCACGGGCGACCAGACCACGCAGATGCCCTATACGACGCAAAGCGTCGCCAACTACCTGCAGCAGCTCGGCATCGTGCTGCCGGACAACCGCGCGTCGCAGCTTCAGCTGAAGAACGTGGCGGCGGTGATCGTGACGGCACAACTGCCGGCCTTTGCGCAGCCGGGCCAGACGCTGGACGTGACGGTGTCATCGATGGGCAATTCCAAGTCGCTCAAGGGCGGCATGCTGGTGGCAACGCCGTTGCGCGGTGCCGACGGCGAGATCTACGCGCTGGCGCAGGGCAATCTGGTGGTCGGCGGCGCTGGCGCCTCGGCCGGCGGCAGCAAGGTGCAGATCAATTCGCTGGCCTCGGGCCGTGTGCCGGCCGGCGCGCAGGTGGAACGCAGCGTGCCGTCGGCGCTGCTCGAAGGCGACAGCATTAGCCTCGGCCTGAACGCCTCCGACTTCCAGACCGCTCGCCGCGTCGCGCAGGCCATCGACCGCAAGATGGGCGCGGGCATCGCGCGTGCGCTCGACGGCCGAACGGTCGAAGTGCGCGCGCCGACCGATGCCAACGCCCGCGTCAATTTCGTCGCCGAACTCGAAGAGATCACGCTGGAGCAGGCCGCGCCCGCAGCCAAGGTGGTGATCAACGCACGCACCGGTTCGATCGTGCTGAACTCGGCGGTGACGCTCGGCCCCTGCGCGATCGCGCACGGCAACCTGTCGGTGACGATCAGCTCGACGCCGATCATCAGCCAGCCGGCACCGCTGTCGGGCGGCCGCACGGTGGTGGCGGAGCAGGCCAGCATCACGATCAAGCAGGAGCCGGGCATCCTGATCCAGGTGCCCGAAGCGCCGAAGCTGTCGGACGTGGTGCGCGCACTGAACTCGCTCGGCGCGACGCCGCAGGACCTGCTGGCGATCCTGCAGGCCATCAAGGCATCGGGCGCGCTGAACGCCGAACTCGAAGTCATCTGAGCCATGACCATCTCATCTTCCCTTTCGACACCGAACGCGAGCAGCAGCAACGCGCTCGCGGCCGATGCGCGTTCGCTCGACGCGCTCAAGCTCGCGGCCGGCACCAACGACCCGAAGGCGATCAAGGAGGCGGCCAAGCAGTTCGAATCGCTCTTCATGCGCGAGATGCTCAAGAGCATGCGCGAGGCGACGATGAAGTCCGGCATGCTCGACAGCGAAGGCGAAAAGCTCGGCACCGACCTGCTCGACCAGCAGTTCTCGGTGCAGCTCTCCGGCATGCCCGGCGGGCTGACCGATGCCATCACGCGCCAGCTCACGCAGCAGATGACGGGCGCTGCCACAGGCAATACCGGTAGCACGCCACGCTCGACGCTGTCGCTCGGCTCGCTCAACATGGGCGTGGGCGGCAGCAGCAGGATCAACCCGACCGCCAGCCAGAGCGGCTTCGTCTCGCAGCACGGCGATGCGGCCGAGCGCGTGGCGCAGGCCACCGGCATTCCGGCGAGCTTCATGATCGGCCAGGCCGGCCATGAAACCGGCTGGGGCAAGAGCGAGATCCGCAACGCCGACGGCAGCAACGCCTTCAACCTGTTCGGCATCAAGGCCGGCGCCGGCTGGACCGGCAAGGTGGCCGAGATCACGACCACCGAATACGTCGACGGCGAGCCCCGCAAGATGACCGCCAAGTTCCGCGCCTACGACTCGTACGAAGACTCGTTCCGCGACTACGCCCGCCTCATTGGCGAGAGTCCGCGCTATGCGCAGGCGCGCGCCACGGCCAGCACCGGCTCGGCCGCCGCCTACGCAACCGAGTTGCAGCGCGCCGGCTACGCCACCGATCCGGCCTACGCGTCCAAGCTCAGCCGGGCGATCAATTCCACACTGCAGATCCAGCGTACGCAGGGTTGAAAGGCCTATACCCATGAGCTCACTTCTCAACGTCGGCGCCCGCGCCCTCCTCGCCAACCAGATCGCGCTGTCGACCACCGGTCACAACATCGCCAACGCCAGCACCGTCGGCTACTCGCGACAGAACGCGGTGATGTCGCAGGTGGAAGGCCAGTACACCGGCGGCGGCTACATCGGAAAGGGCGTGCAGGTCACGACCATCGAACGCGCGCACAGCGAGTTCCTGACGCGCCAGGCGGCGGTTGCCGGCTCGATCTCGGCGATGGACAACACGCGTGCGACGCAACTGGGTTCGCTCGAAGACATCTTCCAGGGCGGCAAGAGCGGCCTCGGTGCGTCGGTGAGCGACATGCTGAACGCATTCACCGACGTGGCCAGCACGCCCGGCGACATCACCGCCCGCAACGTGGTGCTCACGCGGGCCGACGAGATGGCGACGCGCTTCCGCAATGCGGAGACGCAGCTCGACGACCTGCAGACCGGCGTCAATTCGCAGCTTGCGGACTCGGTCAAGGCCATCAACAGCCTGGCGACCCGGATCGGCACATTGAACGAGCAGATCGCACGCTCGACCGGATCCGGCCAGAGCCCCAACGATCTGCTGGACCAGCGCGACCAAGCCCTGCGCGAGCTCAACCAGCACGTGCAGACCAGCACCGTCGCGGCGGATGACGGCACCGTCAGCGTGTTTGTCGGCAGCCAGGCGCTGGTGCTGGGCAACTCGACCGCCAGGGTGTCGATCGGAGCCGGCGGGGACGGCACCAGCAAGCTCACGATCACGCGCGGCGCCCTGACCAGCGAGATCAGCGAATCGACGCTTGCCGGCGGCTCGGTGGCGGGCCTGCTGCGCTTCCAGAACACCGACATGGCCGAAGCGCGCAACGGACTGGGGCGCATGGCGCTTGCGATCTCCTCCGAGGTCAACGCGCAAAACCGCCTGGGTCTCGATCTCGACGGCAAGGCCGGCACCAACATCTTCGCGCCGATCGCGCTGCCCGATGCGCTGCCGGCTGCGACCAACACTGGCAATGCCACGATCGGCGCCAAAGTGAGCGACTCCAGCGCGCTGATCGCCTCGTCGTACCAGGTCGAATTCGGCGCCAACGGCAGCGTGGCCGTGACGCGGATCTCCGACGGCAAGATCAGCAACTTCGCCGGCCCGATGCCCGTCACCATCGACGGCCTGCAGCTCGATCTGGGAAGTGGCGTTGCGGCTGCCGGCGACAGCTACGTCATGAAGCCGTACACGGCCGCTGCCGGCGCCATGCTGATGGCGATGAGCTCGCCGCGCGAACTCGCCGCCGCCAGTCCGGTCGAGGCCCGCACCGGCGTGGCCAACACCGGCAGCGTCGCGGTCGGCGGGCTGGCTGCGACCGCGGCCAACGCGAACCTCGGCGCGCCGGTGACCCTGACCTTCAATGCGGCAGGCACCTTCGACGTGTCGGGCACCGGCACCGGCAACCCGACCGGCGTCAGCTACGTCGCCGGACAGACCGTCAGCTACAACGGCTGGTCGCTCACGATGACCGGCACGCCCAAGGCGGGCGACACGCTCACCGTGCAAGCATCGACCGCGGGCTACAGCAGCCTCAATGCCGGCAACGCCAAAGCCTTGCTGGCCCTTCGCGACAAGGCGGTGTTCGAAGGCGCGTCGATGGTCGACGGCTATGCCGGCCTCATGACGCAGGTCGGCGTTCGTTCGCAGAGCGCGCAGTACTCGGCCAATGTGTCGGGGGCGATAGCGACCAGCCTGGAGACCGAGCGCACCAGCGTCTCTGGCGTGAATCTCGACGAGGAAGCCGCCAAGCTGCTGCAGTACCAGCAGGCGTATCAGGCGTCGTCCAAGATGATCCAGATCGCGGGGAACCTGTTCGATTCGCTGCTCCAGAACATGCGCTGAAGCATCCGACTTCATAGAACCCAGAGGAGCACAACATGTCAGGCAACACACGACTCGCGAGCGCGAACACGTACGACAACGCGGTCAACCAGCTCACGACGCGACAGTCGCAGATGTCGAAGCTGCAGGAGCAACTGAGCGCCGCGAAGCGCGTGCTGCGCCCGAGCGACGACCCGACCGGCGCCGGCCAGGCCGAGCGCGCATCGACCCGCCTCGCCCGCGTGAGCGCCGACCAGCGCGCGCTGGAAGTGCAGCGCAACGCAGTCGCCACCGCCGAATCGACGCTGGGCGACGCAACCACCGCCATGCAGAGCTTTCGCACGCTGCTGGTCCAGGCCGGCAACACCTCGCTGACCGCGACCGACCGCGCCAGCGTCGCGCAACAACTCTCGACGCTGCGCGATCAACTGGTCGGCTACGCGAACACCCGCGACAGCAACAACCAGCCGTTGTTCGGCGGCCTCGGCAGCACGACGGCACCGTTCTCGGACGTCGGCGGCACGGTGGTCTTCAACGGCATCTCGGGCCAGACCGCAGCAGGCGAGAACGGCATACCGGCGACGCTGGACGGCCAGGCGACCTGGATGGACGTTCCGACCGGCAACGGCGTCTTCAAGATGTCGCAGAACAACGCGACGGCCACGGTGTCGAGCGATGCCGGCCAGGTGACCAACCCGGCCGCGCTCACCGGCCACGGCTACAGCGTGAGCTTCAGCGTCACCGCCGGCGTGACCACCTACGACGTGCTCGACACCACCACCAACACCGCCGTGGCATCGGCGCAGCCCTACAAGACCGGCCAGGCGATTCAATTCGACGGTATCTCCTTCATCGCCAGCGGCTCGCCGACCCCCGGCGACGCACTGACGGTGAGCCCCAGCCACAAGTCCAGCCTGTTCGGCGTGCTCGACCAGGCTATCGCCGGCGTGCGTGACGGCACCAACCCGAGCGCGATCTCGCAACAGGTCGCGCAAGGCCTGGCGCAGGTCGATACGGCGATGTCGCGCCTTTCGGCCACGCGCGGCCGCGCCGGCGACCTGCTGAACCGCGTCGACAACATCAGCGACCGGCAGGGCGCGGAAAGCATTCAGCTCGAGGCCGATCGCTCGCGTGCCGAAGACCTCGACATGGTGGCGGCGCTGTCCTCGTTCCAGACGCAGCAGACCGCCTATTCGGCGGCGCTGGGCTCTTATGCCCAGATCCAGAAGCTGTCCCTCTTCAACTACATCAGCTGAGCGCTGAACGCTCACGAATTTCCCGACACCATGGCGCAATCGGTTCTTGGCAGCCTGACCCTCGGCTATCGACC